>NZ_JAUBUJ010000020.1:0-67464 GCF_036705405.1 Microcoleus sp. B13-B6 | reverse complement strand
GTGAACAGTGAACAGTGAACAGTGAACAAATAACTTAATTTATGCGCTTCAAATCCCTTGATGTTTTTCGCGGAATTGCGATCGCCTCGATGATTCTAGTCAACAACCCCGGCAGTTGGAAACAGGTGTATCCGCCGCTAGAACACGCAGAATGGCACGGCTGCACCCCGACAGACTTAGTATTTCCTTTTTTCTTGTTCATCGTTGGCTGCGCGATGTCTTTCTCGCTGTCTAAATATATTCAAAATTCTCCAAAAACCGAAATAGAAACCTCAATAATTACCCAAACAAAGGAAAAATCAGAATCCGCCAAAAACCCTCTTTCTTCTTCCTTCTTTCTTCTTCCTGCTTCAAATATTTACTGGCGAATTGCGCGCCGCGCGACGATTCTATTTATATTAGGATTGCTGCTAAATACATCTTCGATCGCCCTTGACGTACTTCTCAACAACGCCCCAGTGGAAAACTTCGGTAAAATCCGCATCATGGGAGTATTGCAGCGCATCGGCTTAGCTTATTTCATCAGTGCGATCGCCATTCTCAACCTCTCTCCCCGCAATCAAAAACTGCTCGCTGTTGCCGTGCTTTTGGGCTATTGGGGCGCATTAACCGTATTTGCTGTAGGGGGGTACACTGCCGGCGAACTCACGCCAGAAGGGAATCTAGGAGGATATGTCGATCGGCTAATTCTCGGTAGCCAACACCTGTACAAAGGCGGGCCCTTCGACCCAGAAGGATTGTTGAGTACCTTACCCGCAGTTGTAACAGTCCTGATCGGCTACTTTACCGGAGAATCGCTGCGAGTACAGCCAATCACAACCCGCACCAGTATCAACTTAGCAATCTGCGGCCTCAGTTGCGTGGTAATCGGCCACTTGTGGGGATTGTTATTTCCGATCAACAAACAACTTTGGACGAGTTCCTATGTAGTGTTTACCGCAGGTTGGGCGTTGCTATTGCTAGCATTTTGCTACGAAACAATTGAAGTGCGGGAGTGGAAATGGGGGAGGCCGTTTGAAATCATGGGATTGAATGCTATTTTCCTGTTTGTTGCTTCCGGTATTGTCGCCAGAATCCTGTTGAAAACTCATATCGGTACTGGTGAAAATGCTCCAACAACTTACACTTGGATTTATGAAAACTGGTTTGTGCCGTGGGCGGGGCCGCTGAATGGTTCTCTAGCATTTGCCGTGACTGCGGTATTATTTTGGTGGTTAGTTTTGTATGGAATGTACCGCCGTGGTTGGGCGATTAAAATTTGAATGGTGGGTTGTTAAACAAGCGCGTTTGCTGGTAAGTGGTGAGCAAGGGGCTTGACAATCAAAAGCTTTTTTTAGTATAATGTTTATATATTTTTTTACGGTTTTTGACGTGGATATTCTAATTGAGTCAACAAGGGAATTTGAGAAAGATATTGCGCTGCTAAATGAAGATGAGAAAGCCGAAGTAATTCAAAAAATTAATTATTGTGCCAGCCTTTTTCCTACTCAAAAATCAAATGTGTATCGCAAGCTGCGTCGTCTCCCGCTATCGTCAGACCTGAATGGTTACGAGTCTTCGCTTTATACGCTACGAATTTCTCAAAAACTAAGAGTGGTTTTGGCGGTTGACGAAGACCCAATTTTTGGGCAAGCTATTTTTACTCTTTTTCGAGCAATTCAACACGACGAACTCGATCGAGCGTATAAGGGTGTAGCAGAGTCTTTGTATCAAGACCTACTTCAGCGCGATCGAGAAACTGCCTAGATATAATCAGCTTAAGTTATGGCGCAAAACCTTATTCTCTGTGATGAATATGGCATTATTTACGAAGCTATGAAAATTTTGCCAGATGACGAGCTAAAGATTAGTTTTCTGGAAGCTTTAGCAGAACTTGAAGACCAGGAATGTCACAGGACGAGACAATTTCCCAAAACGAGACTGCATAAAGTTAAGGGTGTGAAGCAGGCAGTTTATCGTGCTGATATTGATAAAGTCTCAGGCTGGCGCATCCACGTTCAGTACGTCAACGGACAGATTCATCTCAAGGATATTATTGAAGGGCAAAGACACGACAATGTAATTGAGGTGATTAAATCAAAGAAATCCCGCTACCAGTAATCCTAGCGGGAGCATCTCACCTTTGCGGCCAAGCTAGAAATTGGAGTTTTGAGGCAGGAGGCAGGAGGCAGGAGGCAGAAGGAAAGAGGAAGAAGGAAGGAGCCACAAGAAGGAAGGAGCCAGAAGAAGTATTTTTACAAATATGAGATGCTCCCATCCTAGCAAAGATATAATCTATAAAAATCCAGTGGGGATTTAGCGATGGAAACTAACAGATCGTTCGAGCAAAGTGATACCTGGAGTGAAGAAGATTGTCTTGATGTCACAGCCTTTTCTTTGCAATACGCAGCTACTATCTTTCATAGCGACCCCGATATTTTAGGTGGAACTCCTGTCTTTATTGGTGCTCGCGTCCCGATCGAGACTGTGCTTGATTATCTCGAAGCTGGTGATTCTGTCGATGAATTTTTAGACCATTTTCCGAGTGTCAGGCGCGATCGAGCGATTTGAGTTCTCCCAATGATACGATCGCCACATAACAAAGTTGATTGATGTCCGCTTCCTCAATATCGATCGCCTGCAGGATCGGAAATCCGATCGCACCCCCGCCACAACTTCCACAAATTACCGCCCCAACCCCGCCCAGTTCAAGGATTTTGCCGATTTCTCGATCGCACGCCACCGATCGCTAACTATAACTGAGCCCTAGTCGCTAAAATTAAAAAAAGATACGTAATAGGCAGGCAGGCGTCAATGATCCCAACAGTTATAGAACAATCCGGTCGCGGCGAACGCGCCTTTGACATTTACTCGCGACTCCTGCGCGATCGCATCGTCTTCTTGGGCCAACAGGTTGACTCAGACTTGGCTAACCTGATCGTTGCCCAATTGCTATTTTTAGACGCCGAAGACCCGGAGAAAGATATTTACCTCTATATCAACTCCCCAGGGGGTTCGGTAACAGCAGGTATGGGCATTTTTGACACGATGAACCACATCCGCCCCGACATTTGCACTATTTGTCTCGGTTTGGCCGCCAGCATGGGCGCTTTTCTGTTGAGTGCCGGCGCTAAAGGCAAGCGGATGAGTTTGCCTCACTCCCGGATTATGATCCACCAACCTCTAGGCGGAGCTCAAGGACAAGCAACCGATATTGAAATTCAGGCCAAAGAGATTTTGTACCACAAACGCCGCCTGAACGAACATCTTGCCAACCATACCGGTCAGCCGCTTTCCCGCATTGAAGAAGATACCGAACGGGATTTCTTCATGTCCGCTGAAGAAGCAAAGGACTACGGATTAGTCGATCAAGTGATCGATCGCCGTCCTTCCGCTAGCCGCCCGATCGCCGCTGTCGTCTAAATAAAAAGTTAAAAATCAAAAATGAGGAAATATTCTTCATTTTTGATTTTTAATTTTTAACGTTCAAAAGTAGCTCTTTAATGGATAAACGGGGGGCGAGAAACCGGGTTTTTTACCCTAATCTTTGGTTCTCAACCTTAATCTCTGTAAAAAACCCGGTTTCTTTAATCCGGGAGCAACGGGGGGCGAGAAACCGGGTTTTTTACCATAATCTTTGGTTCTCAACCTTAATCTCTGTAAAAAACCCGGTTTCTTTAATCTAATAGCCTCCAGCGCCTTGTTTAGTTGCCGAATTCCTAGGGCAAAGATTCGAGATATTGCAGGAAGTCGAACAATTCTTCTCGATTTAAGAAGTGCCGCGCTTCTTTGCCATAACCTTGTTTGAGATAATCTTTTCCTTGGTTGGCAGTCCAGCCCAACCGCTTGATTTCCTCAGTAGTTCTGCTGTAGATTTCCAGATATTCTAGGAAATCTACCAACTGTTCGCTAGAAAGCTCTCTCTGCGACGACTTGCCGTAATTGTGTTCGAGACAGTCAGTTTCTTGCTTCTTAGTCCATTTCAAGCGTCTGAGGATTGCCTCTATTTGGGCGATCGTATCAGAATTATCCTCGATCGCATCGCTGGGAATTCCCACTGCGATCGGTTGCAATTCCCTGACTTCGGCCGCACCCTGTAGCAGTTCACTTTGGCTAGCAGTCGGCACCTCCAGTTCCTGAAGTGGTTCGCCGTAGCTAGAAGAAAGCCAAGCGTCTGAGTCTAACTGCTTCGGTACAAATCCAGTAGCCTCCGTCCGATCGACCGTTGGCGGCAGCGGTGCAGGTACAGGTGCGATCGGCTCTTCATTTAATTTCGCTTCAGTCTTGACAAAATTGCTTTGATGTGTTTCAGGCAATTTGTCAGCAACAGGCATTTCTAGAACCGGAAGAGGAACACTGGTCGGCCCAACAGGAACCGGAACAGCAGGAGGAGGGGGAGGGGGAACAGCAGCAACCGGGGAAACGGCAGGAGGAGGGGGAACAGCAGCAACCGAAGCAACCGGAGCAACCGGAGCAACCGGAGCCGGAGCAACAGTCACGATCGCACGATCGGGCGCAGCAGATCCAAGAACAGCGATCGCTCGCAACCGGGCACGGTCTTCAGCATCCTCAACAGACTCAGCAGCCGACATAGCCGTAGCCAGAGTTTTGCCGTCAACCTGAACCAGACAGCGAACAACAAACTTACCGTGATGAACAGTCAGCAACTCACAAATTAACTGTCCAGCGGGATAAAGGGCGCGAAATTCAGCAAACATAGTTTTTTGACCCCGAAACCAGAAGGGGCTTATGACGTGAACAAACCTGACGGTCAACTGAGTACAGTTACACCGCAGGCTTCTTTTTCCTTTTTTTCAAAGGCTTTTTATAGTGAGGTAGTTCCACCCCCACTTGCTAATATAGTATCAGAGTATTTCCAGATCATCTTGGGCTATAAAAGAATAATTGTCGCTTTGGGTACCTACACCCGACGAGCCTTTCATCACGCGGGCGTAATTCCCAACGGGGTACGGGGCCCAGCGCTCTGATTAATCCCCTCTAAATATACGCCCGGGACTTCCCGGCTGGTAGTTAAGTTTAGTACACAACCACGCATTAGTTGCTTGATTCTTCAACATTTCTTGAAAACGTGAGGGCGATCGTGTAAGCCCAGGTGCTTCTCATTCTTACAGACAAGTTTGATGAAATTCTTGCGGGGAGTAGGGGTTGGGCGTCAATCGATTTTAGATTTTAGATTTTAGATTTTAGATTTAAGCATTGACCCCACGGATAAATTCGGGGGCTCCTTTATCGGATACAGGTTTTTTATTTCTGGACGGATCAATCCGGGGGCTTGTATCCTGGATGCTTTCGGTCACACCCGCCCAAAAAGACAATTGAAATGCCCAACAGCTTAACAGAAAGCGACTCCGCAAGCTCGATCGTCCCAGAGATCGCGAAAATTTTTAAAATTACCCCAGGTCACGCTTGGCTCAACAACAGCTCAGAGAAAACAATTTTCTGAAAGCACCTATTCAACATACAATAAATTAAAGGTGAATCATCCGCGCAACCTTACACGCCACTAAACCCCATCCCACATCCGGCAGTTTAAGCTAACAAGCACCGGGCGTCATTTCTACCTATAGGAGATGACACAGCAACTAAGCAAAAGTAGTAAAAGTCTCCGGTTTTGTGTACCTGCACTTTCTACAGCACAGATTGCTCCCGACCCGCTCGTTGCACCTCCGTCCGCAAGGACTGATCGCGTGCAAAAAAACAGGGGCATCGCAGCAGCGAGCTACTAGCAATTTTGCCTTAAAGATCCGGTAAATTCTTTGCTAAAGCAAGAAGCAAGAGGCACTTCAAAAGGAAGAAGGAACAAGGCAGAAGGAACAAGGTAGAAGGAAGAAATGCAAATTTTATCCCTCTCCATGCCTCCATCGGCTCATCCTCGACTCAAGCCGTCGCTTTCAGTATCGAGCCATCTTTTAAGAACCGACAGGGGCTTTCTAATTTGCGAAGTGCTCGGCGCTGCTGACCTAAAAGCAAACAAACCAACGCTAAAAAATTGTATTGGGGAATAGCGTGCGGGACAGTTGTCTGCACCGTCAGCAGTCAGTTCAAGACAGACAGCAGACAATTCGCACGAAGCCGGTGTCGGGAGAGAATCTCAAAAAAACCTCGCGATCAAACAAGGTGGCTGTGCTCGCGTCTCCACCTATTAACCCGCGCATTTGTTGGGAAGCAGGCACTGCGAGGGCCCGAGGGGGTGCGGCTGATTCATTCTCTTGTAGGGGCAATCCCCCCGTGGTTGCCCCCATATCTGAAACCCCGACCCGCTCGTCTATGGGCTGGGCGGGCACGGGGAGTAGGGGTCGCACCGCCCCTACAAAACCCTGGTTTTTCTGAGAATGAAACAGCCCTGGGCCCGAGGGGGTGCGGCTGATTTCGCCAAAATTAGACTAATTGCTGGAAACAAGAGGATCGATCGCTACATGGAATTTTCTATCGCTGCACTGCTGGCAAATTTTACAGAAGACAAATTAGTGGCTCCTAAAGCATTGGAGAAAAAACTCGACTGCAACGACGCCACCAGTCAACTCAAACTTCAAATCGCATTAGAAGCTCTAGAGAAAATTGGCATATTAGTCAAAGACAAAGGCCGCTATCGCCGAGTAGCTGAAGACGACGTAGTAGAAGCAAAACTGCGCTGTTCGAGCAAAGGATTTTGCTTTGCAATTCAAGACGCCGAAGGCTCAGAAGACGTTTATGTGCGGGAAAGTCACCTCTCGACAGCTTGGAATGGCGATCGAGTCTTAGTCAAAATTATCAAAGAAGGTAGCCGCCGCCGATCGCCCGAAGGCGAAGTCATGCTCATCCTCGAACGCGCCAACCCCTCGGTACTCGCGCGAGTCAAGCAAACCGCCACCCCCACCGGCCGCGTCAGCTACAGAGCAATCCCCCTGGACGATCGCCTGTTGTTTGAACTAGACTTGCTCGCAAATGGCACAAATCTCCAAGAGGCGATCGACCACCTAGTACACGTCGAAGTCAAACGCTACCCCCTCGGCACCCATCGGCCAGTCGGCAAAGTAGTACAGGTACTCGGTTCCGACGCCGAAGCCGCTGACGACCTCGACATCGTATGCTGCAAACACGACTTGCCGCGATCGTTCCCCGCCGCCGTCATCAAAGCAGCCGAAAATTTGCCCAGCAAAGTCAAAAAAACCGACATCAAAAAACGCCTTGATTTGCGTAACATTCTGACTGTTAGCTTCAGCAAAAACGAACCGGGAACAACCAACAGCGAAAACGATGCCCCTCAAGCGCCGGAGGAAAATCTGTCCGAAGGAGGAGGCGAAAACGAGTTTGACCCAACATCATTCCTCTCCGATCCGCCAGTAGAACGCGCTTTGTCGATCGAAACCCTGAAGCCCGGCCGCTGGCAAATAGGAATCCACATCAGCGATGCCGCCGAGTACGTGCAGCCAGAAACCCCGATCGACCGCGAAGCCCGCAAGCGAGGCACCGCCGCCCATCTGGGAGAAAAAATCATCGCCGTACTGCCAGAAACCCTCAACGAGCGCTGCTCCCTCCTGCCAGACAGCGAACGGCTGGCCTTCAGCATACTGCTCACCCTCGACCAATCAGGAGAACTCCTAGAATACGAGATTCAAACCAGCGTCATTCAAATTGACTACCACCTCACCTACGAGCAAGCTCAAGCAATTCTCGAACCAGGCGATGCCGAAGAGCACCCTTTATCCTCCGCCCTCCGTCCTTTCCTAGATCAACTCGGTGCCGCCTCACAGGCTGCCAGACAGACAAGGCTCAAGCGAGGAGCTTTTGAACTAAATTTGCCCGACGCTAACTCTCACTTCGACGACGAAGGCGAATTAGGAGCTTTTGCAACGGCTCCCCCCGCCCAGTCGGCTGTCTCCGAGTTGATGGTACTTGCCAACCAAGCCGTCGCCACTCACCTGCAAGCCTTGGGAGTCCCAGCAATTTACCGCGTCCAGCCGATGCCAGACCCGGCAGACATTCAAGAGTTCATCAAACTCTCCAACAACCTCGGAGGCGAACTGTATCTCGAAACCGAAGAAGAAGTTTTGCCCTTGGACTTTCAGCGATTTACCCAGCAGTTTGCCGGCCTTAAGTCCGAAAGAGTTCTCACCTACCTGCTAGAAGACACCATGAAGCCCGCTGTTTACAGCACAACTCCCAAGCCACACTTCGGTTTGGGGCTGTCAGAGGGTTACACGCGCTGCACTTCGCCGCTTTCCCGCTACGCCGATTTGCTGGTGCTGCGGGTGTTGCAAGCGGTGTTCGAGCAAGGCCGCAGCAGCCGCACAACACGGGCGAAGGAAAAAGTTGACTTGCATCATTCCTCCTGTCACGGTCAAATTACTTGGAATGTTCTCCCGCCAGATTTGCACCACGAATTTGAGACCGAGTTCGCATCGGTAGTAGTACACCTAACCGAACGCGAAAGAGTTGCTGAAGACGCTGAAAGCGATTTGCAGGGATTGAAGAAAACTGGATTGATGAAAGAACGCACCGGCCAAACTTTCCAGGGTTTGATTACAGGCGTGCAGTCTTACGGTTTCTTTGTGGAAATTGAGGTGCGGCCGCCGGAGAGCGATATTCTGCGAGTTGAGGGATTGGTGCACGTTTCTTCGCTGAAGGATGACTGGTACGAATATCGATCGCGCCAGCAAACTCTGGTGGGTCGCAAAAACCGCAATCAGTACCGTTTGGGCGATCGGGTAGAAGTTCAAGTCAAGAGTGTTGACTACTACCGCCAGCAAATTGATTTAGTTGCAGTTGGCGGCGGCAGTCAAGCTTTTGATGATGATGAGTAGTTAGTTGATAGTTGATAGTTGATATAGCAATCCTGAATCATTTGTAAAAATATGTAGGGGTAGTGCTACCCCTACTCCCCGTGCCTACCCCAGTCAAGGCGGGGCAACCGGGCGTGGGTTTTGCCCCTACAAGAATTACACGAATCATTTAGGATTGCTATAGTTGATAGCTAACAGTAAAGGTAGGGTGCGTCGCCAGTTTCCAACTCTCGCCTGTTTCTAACAAACGTCTGCTGTTCAGAAACCGGGTTTCATCAAGAAACCCGGTTTCTGAAGTCCGCTTCAAGAAAAATCAGGCTTTTTTGCAAATATTGCGGTGCTAAAATTCGATACTTTCCAAAAAAATCAGGTTTCTGGACTCGAGTCAGTGAAGGATCTAGAGCATCTGTGAGGAGGTGGGGTGGAAGGCTTTCCCGCACACCAAGGCGCATATTTCTAGTCTCTCCGAACAAGACCAGCTTTTGGCTAAGTCTTTTTGATACCAAACATTTTCTAGCACTTCTTTGATAGATTTGCTGCGGAGGTTGTTAAATCCTTGCCCATATTTTTCAAACAGAGCGATCGCCTGGGTCATATAAGTGTCGCTGTAATGAGCGTATTTGGTCTGAGCTGTATAGCAGCAGGGCCACAGTTCAGCGTCAAAACTAACGTAAATTTCAGCTTTCTTTTGCGACTGGCAGTTAATTTCAATGCCCTGAAAATAATTTTCTAATCCTCCATATTCTTGGACGGCTTTGCGAAAGTTGGGGATTTCTGGATTTTGATACTGGGGTAAGGAAGCCGGCTTGAGTTCTACGGAGCTTTCTTTGTTCGCTTTAGCAGCTTTAGCCGGAGCAATTTCTTGAGCGATTTGGAGTTTAACGGCTTGCTGAAAAGCTTCATTTGCTTCTTCTATTTTACCTAATTGTGTCCAAATTTTGGCTAAATTTCGATACACTCCTGAAAAATTTGGTCGAATTTCCAGCGCTTTTTGATAGTGATAAATTGCGGGTTCCCATTGTTTTTGAGAAGCATAAACGCTGCCCATATTTGCATAAACTTCGGCAAATTCTGGCTGAATTTCTAGGGCAGTTTTATAGGAGTTCATCGCTTCCTCCAGACAGTCTGTGAGCTGTAGCAGATTGCCTAATGTTTTGTGAGCGACGGCAAAGTTTGACTGAATCTCAAGTGCTTTTTGACAAGCTAAAAATGCTTGTTCTAAATTTTTTTCCGCTAAATAATCTTCAGCTTGTCGGTGAAAATTGAGAGCTGCTTTTTCTAGGGTGATGGGGGTAGAACGATCGCGCTTTTCCTGCGTCTGGGAGTCCACCTCTGCGATCGCCTCCTCCTTTTCTCCGACTTCATCAACCTCTGACAGCGCAAAGCGAGACGTTGCTTTAGCTTGAAATTTAATAAACCCCAGTCTACGGGCCAAAGCGCGAGCTTCTTCGACTTGGTGTTGATTGTGTTCAAAGACTAAATATTGCCACTCTGCTTGGCCACCGGCGCCAATAAAGGCCTCGACGGATTCCATAATCCGGTTCCAGTTTGTATTGCGACGGTAGAGGTGGTTGGTATCCGCTAATCCATCGATGGCAAAAATAACGCGATCGTCTGGTTGATTCAAAATTTTGGCCAGTTGTCGCCACCAATCAGGGCTGCGTCCGCTACCATTGGTGTACATCCAAAGGTAATTGACTCCCATTTTGTGAAAATACTTTAGCGCCGGGAGAGTGGTATTACTCACCATCGCATCCCCAAAGTTGCCGCACAGGTAAATCCAAGACAACTGAGAGCAGAATTCTTTAGGGAAGATTCTCTTAATATCTGCTATTGTCAATTCTGTCATTGGCAAAATAGGGTTCCCCGTGCGCGGACACTGAGGACAACCGGCATTACATCGGGAGGTAATGTCTAATTGCACTATTTCGATATCTTCGTATCTTAAGAACATTGTCTGCCTCCCCTGATGTTAATAAAGTAAAGTTAGTATAGCAATCCTAAATGATTCAGATAAATTTGTAGGGGTAGTGCTACCCCTACTCCCCGTGCCTACCCCCTATCTATCGGGCAACCACGGGGAGTAGGGGTCGGATTGCCCCTACAATAATTATGAGAATGATTTAGGATTGCTATAGTTCTATTGTGACACAGAGTTGGTCGTGGCTATCAGGATGTAAGATGGAGCTGGGATCTGGAACTCTGGCGATCGCAGTTAGCCTTTGTTTTTGTTAACGAAGAATAGGGTAATGATAATCCTGGCGATCACAGTCGCATACTTTCTTGTAGTATCCGGGGGTGTTGCAGGTGGCTATAGGTTTCGCCTTTTATTGTTATTAAGAGCGATCGCCACGCAATCATTGAATTGATTGATGAGTGTTGTGGCTGTTATTAGCACCTATCGCGCTATTATAATTAGTGAGCTTATTGCTGGATAATTGCCCATGACTAATTCTGTTTCAGTCCCCGCCCAACCTCTAATTGTAGGAGTTACCGGTGCATCGGGACTGATTTATGCGGTGCGAACATTGAAATATTTGTTGGAAGCCGATCGCGCGATCGAACTGGTAGCATCGAAATCTACTTACATGGTTTGGCAAAGCGAACAGAACACTCGAATGCCCGCAGAACCGACGCTACAAGAGGAATTCTGGCGGGAACAAGCAGGAGTCGCCACAATGGGTAAACTTCGGTGTCATCCCTGGCAAGATGTCGGTGCTAATATTGCTAGTGGCTCCTTTCGCACCCAAGGGATGATGATTATTCCCTGTAGCATGAGTACACTAGGCAAGTTGGCGGCTGGCTTGAGCTCGGATTTGCTCGAAAGAGCGGCCGACGTTCAGCTCAAGGAAGGGCGAAAATTGGTACTCGTGCCTCGCGAAACGCCTTTTAGCTTGATTCACCTGCGGAATTTGACTACCTTGGCGGAAGCTGGAGCTAGAATTGTACCAGCGATTCCTGCTTGGTATCACAATCCGCAAACTATTGAAGATTTGGTAGACTTTGTGGTGGCTCGCGCTTTAGACCAGTTGGGGATTGATTGCGTTCCTCTCAAACGCTGGAAGGAAGAAGAAGGGAGTTAGTTGACAGTTGACAGTTGACAGTTGACAGTTGACAGTTGACAGTTGGCAGTTGACAGTTGACAGTTGACAGTTTGTTATTTGTTATTGATGATTTGTTAGCTAAACAGACGGGAATCCCCACACTATACCGCTTCGGTTAGTGTGGGATGAAAGACGCGGTGAGGTGAGGATTCGACCCGCTAAGCAATCTCACAGGCGCAAGCATTGAGAAGTGAGCGGGTGGATGACGAGACAAACAAATTCTTCGACGTGTCAATACTTGGTGGTAAATACTAGCAATTAAGGCTAGAAACCTCTCTTATTTTATGGATAAAACATTCACTCATGCACTTGACATCAAGTAACGTATTCGGGTACATTAACACTAATTGATGCGTAGCGACTGCAATCAAACATTTACTACTCAATGAGAACTTCTTACCAGTATCGATTACGTCCAACAAAGTTGCAAGCCACTGAGATTGACAGATGGCTGTCTCTGCTGTGCGCTCAGTACAACTATTTGTTGGCAGATCGATTTAATTGGTACGAACAAAATCGTTCTCCCATCAATGCGTGTCCGCTAGTTTGCCACTTACCCGAACTGCGGGAAAATCCCGACTATTACAGCCAGAAAAAGACGTTACCTCAACTCAAGAAAACTCATCCTTGGTATGCCGGAGTTTACTCTCAAGTTCTTCAAGATGTAGTTAAGCGAGTTAAGGTAACTTTTGATCGTTTCCTGAAAGGTGATAGCAACGGGAAACGCAGCGGTAGACCTAGATTCAAGCCGCGTAGTCGTTACCGCACGTTCACTTACCCTCAAGTTAAAGACGGCTGCTTGCAAAATAACTTAATTAACTTGCCGATGTTCGGAAAAGTCAAAGTTATTTTGCACCGTTCAATACCTGATGGATTTAAAATCAAAACCGTCTCTGTCACCAAAAAAGCTGATGGTTACTATGCAACTCTCAGCTTGGAAGACTCGACAGTCCCGGAAATTAAACCAGATTTTAATCCTCAAAAAATTGCTGGCATTGATATGGGGTTGAAGGATTTTTTGACAACATCAGAAGGGGAGACGGTGGCGATTCCTCAGCATTACCGCAAAGCTCAAAAACGCCTGCGGACTATTCAGAAGCGAGTCTCGCGCCGTAAAAAAGGTAGCAGCCGGAGACACAAAGCAGTTAAGCAACTGGGGAAGTGTCACAAGAAAGTAGCCGACAAACGTAAAGACTTTCATTTCAAAACTGCTAACAATCTCTTGAAAAAATATGAGGTTGTTGCAGTTGAAGACTTGAATGTCAAGGGACTTGCTCGTACAAGATTGGCTAAATCTGTGTTGGATGCTGGGTGGTCAAGCTTTCTGTCGATTCTAATAAACAAAGCTGTAAATGCTGGTTTGTTGGTGATGACCGTATGTGCTTATAACTCTTCACAAGATTGCTCTAATTGCGGTGAAAAAGTACCTAAAAAGTTGCATGAAAGATGGCACGACTGCCCAAATTGTGGATGTAGTCTTGACCGCGATCACAATGCAGCTATCGTAATCAAAAATAGGGCGGTGGGTCATCCCGTCTTTAAAGCTCAGTTAATGTCCGAAGCAATAGCTGGAGTCGCTGAGAAGCCTACATTATAGCTGTACTCAGCTTAATGTAGGAGTATGTCACTTTTAATTAGCAATTAGCAATTACCTATTACCAATTACCAATATTTTTAATATGCGACCTGTATTTTTGCTAGTAATTGTGGTAGGGCTAACTATTTTTGCCCTGCAAAATGTGGAGCCGGCATTATCGCTGGTGTTTTTGGGAGTTCGATCGCCTGCTTTGCCTTTATCTATCTGGATTTTGCTGAGCATCGTGGTGGGAGCTATCACGTCTTTATTGATTTCTGGTTTGCTCGCTTTTTCAAATTACCTATCTCCAACGGGAGACCGCAGCGGCCGATCCAGTCGCAGCGGTCCCGATACTTTCCCAGAGGACAGGAGAACACCTTACACGCCACCTCCCCCTCCTAGAAAACAGGGAATTGACCCGGATCTGAATAGGGAAAATAGCCAAACTCAAGCTCCTGGTTCCTACCGAACTGAGTACGGCACATCGGCGGGTTACAGAGCCGGGACTTTCCTGCAAGAAACTCCGAACCCGGATGGGGCGAAGAATTACGCTCAACCGGGGACTTATGCAGCGGCAGACGATGAGGATGATTGGGTCTCAGATGGCTCAAAATCCGGCTCTCAAGGGGGTGATGACGATTGGGGGGACGATCGCGATTTTCCCGATCAACCGCAGGTAAATGATGTTCCAGCGGCAAATCCACGGGCTTACGAAGCTCAGCAGGAACCGAAAAGCAAGTCTTGGGCTGGCTCAGTATACTCTTACGGCTATCGAGATCCAAACCAGTCTGGGGTGGGACAAACAGAGTCTGTATACGATGCAGAGTATCGGGTGATCGTTCCCCCCCAAGAGGCGATACCTAAACCCGCTGATGAAACACCAATAAATCCTATGGCAGAAGCAGAGGATGATTGGGGATTGGATGAGGGTGATGAGTTTGATGACGATGATGGCCTCAGTGGCGGATCGATTAACCTGAAAAAATAGAAAAATATCGGAGGATTTGGCAGTGGATGGGTTGAGGGGAGTAAATATCTATCTTGTCGGGATGATGGGTGCGGGGAAAACAACGGTGGGGCGGATTTTGGCAAAAAAATTAAAATACCGTTTTTTTGATACTGATGAACTAATTGTTCGAGTTGCTAATCAGTCAATTGCTGAGATTTTTGAGCGAGAAGGGGAAGAGGCTTTTCGGGAACTAGAAACTAAAGTGCTCGGTGAGTTGTCTGCGTATCAAAATTCGGTCGTGGCTACGGGCGGCGGCATTGTGACGCGATCGATGAATTGGGGTTACTTGCACTACGGTGTAGTGGTTTGGTTGGATGTGCCTGTAGATCAATTGTACGATCGACTGCGTTCGGACACCGCTCGACCCCTACTGCAGGAGGGCGAGATCAAATCTAAGCTGCAAAGCCTTTTGAAAGAGCGAGAGCGTTTCTACACTCAAGCAGATGTCCGAGTCTATGCTGGTGTGGGCGAAAGGCCTGAAGCAGTGGCGACTAGGGCGATCGAGGAAATCCAAAAAGTTATCAAACCAGAAACCGGGCCTGAGCTCAATTGATACATTCAGAAAGCGATTTTCTAAGAAAATAACAGGTTTGTGGGGACTTTTGATACCAGTTCAAAAAAATAATGCAACTATACGCAAGCTCCAAACCACCACATTTATCAGTCATTCCCAAAATCTCAAATCTCAAATCTCAAATCTCAAATCGTAGGACTTCGGTGAAAATACTGGTTTTTGTCTGAGTGTCTCCGTTTAACCACCCAATATTTTGCAATCCACCGGGTTTGACTGGATGCGATGCGTAACTTTTATAAGTATGAGGATGTGGTGATGCGGAGATTTTATACAAGAACTAATGGCAGACTCATCTGATGCGTTAAAGCCGGCTATTGAGTTCTCCCTAAAAATAAAATGGCCCCACCGCTGAAGGGCTGTAGGGCGCAAGGACAGTTAAACGCTAACTTGATTGTCGGGAAATTTAGCATCAATGCTATCCTCCTATGTGACGATTTTACGATCGTCCATTCCCTCATCAACTCTCTCGTATCAAAAAATGTAACCCAGCACCGATCGAATTTAATCTGTCCTATTCTAAAAAAAATACCTCATGCATTCTGACTAGCAGCTCCCTAAAGCTGCTTTTTTATTGGGATGAGTTTTTGGCTGCGGGACTTGCGGGATTTGGGCAATAACATTTTGAGCAACAGTCGCTACAGTTCAATACTGCCCTAGGGGTTTTCAGTTCCACTCCCGGTGTGTCGGTAATTAGTAATTGGGAATTAGTAACGCGCAACGGGGAATCGGAAATTGAGAAGCTTTACCTCACGAGGCTTGAAAACTGCTATGATTACGGCGCGGAACGGGGAATTAATCCGGGGGTGGGGGATTGAAAAAAAATAAGCTGTATTTATTGATGGGCGAGCTGATAGTTTTGGGCTACATATCCGTTGCGAGTTATAGAATTTGGTTGGATGAATTTCCCGTTCCTCATTAAGAGAATACGAGCTTGCCTGTCCTTGACCAAAACTCGATCGCTCCGCCCAACCCCACACCTGTTAAAGAAATGGTAGCTAATACCGCAAAAGCCCGCCAATTCTTCCAACCAGACATTTGAATATCGAGTCTTGCCAAAGCTCCGGCTGAAATCAAGAGTAAACAAGTAGCAAAAAGGTGCAGCCAAGCAAAAACTACCACTGCCACAAAAGCTCCTACAATAATAGAAAGAAAAGCACCGATATCACTCGAAAACCACCGCAAAATTAAGGCTTTTATGTCTCTCAGTGGGAACGACAATGCGACCGCAAACACTAAAATTGAAGCTATGGCTAGAAACCAAGTCAGGTGCGGTGGAACATCAAACTCAGATAATTTCCAGCCAAAAGTGAAATAAGTAACAAAAAGTAGAGTTAGGGAAACCCAAGAGTTTTTTTTCATCCAATGGCACAATTAGGAGAACCAGGCAAAAAAAAGATGATGAGCCCCAGGAGTGTTTACAGGGCCTATAGGTTAGTAGAAATAGCTTGCACCGGACAGGTAGGGATGCACTGCTCGCAAACGATACACCGCGATCGAGCAAAACTAAGTTTAAAGCTTTCTGGGTCAAGGGTCAAGGCTTCTGTCGGACAAACCCCCGTACACAAACCGCAATCAACGCAGATATCTTCGTCTATGAGTATTTCCCGACTGGCTAGGGAAACGCCGATATTTTGCGATCGCATCCAGTCGATCGCCGCTTCTAGCTGGTCGATGTCCCCTGATAACTCTAGCACCAGTTTGCCCACTTGGTTCGGAGCCACCTGAGCGCGGATAATGTTGGCTGCAACATTAAAATCCTTTGCCAGTCGATAGGTGACAGGCATTTGGATCGATCGTTGGGGAAACGTCAGTGTTACCCGTTTTTTCACCCTGCAAGTCCTCGGTAATTTACAAACAATCTTTGTTATCTTCTGTTTTAGCGCACTTGGCCTAATTCTGGCCTCTTCAAAAATTTTTATGAGATTGGTCTGATTATCTCAAAATGTGCTATAATCTGAATCTATTATTTAAAATAAAAACATAGAAATCCAAGCGCAATTTATTTTATGACCCAGAATTCGCCCAACTCAACTGTCGCCCCCGCCGCCAAAAATCCCGAAACAAAAGTCGCCACGCGCCTCAGAAACTTATTGATCGTGTTAGCAGCGATCGTCCTTTCAATATCCATCTTCTTCGGGCTGCAAACCCAAACGCCGTCAAGCAGTCTCACCGACATGGCAAAAGCTTCAACGCCATTAGAAACAGCTTTGGTAAATGGCAAACCGACACTCATGGAATTTTATGCTAATTGGTGCGGTAGCTGTCAGGCAATGGCTAAAGATCTGAGCGAAATCAAACAGAAATACGCCGAACCGATGAATTTTGTGATGCTGAATGTAGACAATGACAAATGGCTGCCAGAAATCACAAAATATCGAGTAGATGGCATTCCGCACTTTGTCTATTTGAACGATAAAGGCAGCGCCGTTGCTGAAACAATGGGCGAAATGCCACGCACTATTATGGAAGCTAACTTAGATGCTTTAATTGCAGGAAAACCTCTGCCACACGTCCAAGCGGCAGGTCAAGTTTCTAATTTTACTCCACCCACAGGGCCTGTGAAAACAAGTAGCTCCGACCCCCGTGCCCACGGATCTCAAGTACAGTAAATGAAGGAAGTTCGGCAACGGATTCTGTAACGGATGTAACGGATGTCAGGAAGAGGGAAGAAGGAATAAAGAAGAGGGAAAAGGGAAGAAGACTTTAGGAACAGGCAAGATGCCTGTTCCACAAGAAAGTTTATTTGTTGTGGAACAGGCATCTTGCCTGTTCCTGATGGCGATAACTTAGAGAGATTCAAAAGCCCCTGGCAATTTCTGCCAATCTGCGTTTTGGGCGATCGACTACCTCTAAAGGAATATTCAAAAAAACATTTTTGACAATTTATTAAAATTTATTATACTACTTGTCAGGTGCGGAGCGTAAATATTCTCTCACTCCCGATACACAATAAAGCCTGACCGAAAACAATTTAGTCGCCAGCCCCGCGATTCATTCCTTTGCAGGCTGACTGACGGGGTAAACTTTTCAATTCTTTAATCTAAAATCTAAAATCTAAAATCGAATGACTCCCGACAAAACCGGATTCAGTATTAGCGCGACAGCCATTCGCCGCCACATCGGCACCCTCATGCTGACACTTGCCATTATAGTCGTGGGCATTTTCTACATAACCCAACTGCCCGTTGACTTGCTGCCCTCCATCACCTATCCCCGCATCAGCGTGCGCTTAGACGCCCCCGGAGTCTCCCCAGAAGTGGCAGTTGACGAAATTACCCGCCCCCTCGAACAAGGACTTTCAGCAACAGAAGGAGTCACGCAAGTTTTCTCCCGCACGCGGGAAGGACAAGTCAGCGTCGATTTATTCTTTAGACCCGGCGGCAATATCGACCAAGCCCTCAACGACGCTACAGCCTCCGTCAACCGCATTCGCAACCGACTTCCTGATACAGTTGAATCGCCAAATCTATTTAAATTTGACCCTTCTCAACAGCCGGTTTACGAATTTGCCCTGACTTCAGACTCACGCCAAGGGGTAGATTTGCGGGTATTTGCCGATGAAGAATTAGCCAGGGAAATAAACGTGATTCCCGGAGTCGCTTCCGTTGACATTTCCGGCGGCGTTCAAGAAGAAATTCAAGTTAATATTGACCTGAATCGGCTGCAAAGTTTAGGAGTTAATCTCAACGACGTTTTTAATGCTTTGCGTTCGCGCAATTTAGACACTTCCGGCGGCCGGCTGCGGCAAGAATCAAACGAACCGCTGACGCGCACAATTGGTCGCTTTAAAACAGCCTCGGAAATCGCCAATCTTTCCTTTCAAGTATCCGGTTCCAACCCGCCAAAACGAGTCTACCTGCGCGATTTTGCCCAAGTCAATGACGGTACAGAAGAACAGCGAGTCAAAGTTTTTCTCAATCAAAAACCAGCCGTTAAAATTAGCATCTTGAAACAGCCGGACGCCAACACGATTACTGTTGTAGACGGAGTGAAAAATCGCATCAAAGAAATGCAGGATTCCGGGTTAATTTCGGCGGACATGACCGTAGTTACTACCTTAGACGAATCCAGATTTATCCGCAATTCCTTAGCCGATGTGGCGAATGCGGGGGTTTCAGGGGCAGTGCTGGCTGCGATCGCAGTTTTGTTCTTTTTAGGTTCCCTGAGACAAACCCTGATTATCTCTCTGACTATTCCCCTGTGTACTCTAGCAGCCATTATTTTAATGCGGCTGTTCGGCTTGTCGCTGAACTTGTTTAGTTTAGGGGGTTTAGCGTTAGGAATTGGTCAGGCGATCGATACCAGCGTAGTTATTTTAGAAAATATTGTAGTCGGTCTAGACAGCAACCCTCATCTGAAAAAAGGCAGAATCAAAGATCGGAAAGAACGCACGATAGAAGAGTCTGTATTGCGGAGTGAAGAAGTAGAATCAGCAATGATTGCCTCCACTGCCGCTAACTTAGTATCAGTGCTGCCATTCCTGCTGATCGGTGGCTTCTTTTCGCTGCTATTTAACGAATTGATTTTGACAATTAGCTTTGCAGTAGCAGCGTCTCTGCTAGTAGCTTTAACTGTAGTGCCGATGCTGACTTCTCGCTTGATGGGAATGTCTTATTCCAGCGGTATCAGTCAGTTCGGGCCGATAAAACATTTCAACCGCGGTTTTGAAAACGGCACGCGGGCCTACGGTTCAATGCTGTCAAAAGTGCTGGGTTTGCGGTTAATTATCATTGCCCTCGCTTTTGTGATTTTAGGCGGCGGCACTTGGGTGATGGCAGGTCAAATCCCCCAAGAAATTTTGCCGAGAGTTAATACAAGTCAAGCCCGATTATTTGCTTTGTTTCCTCCGGGTACTAACTTGGAAACAAATCAAAAAGTGGTTGCCGCCGCCGATAAACTTCTGCTCGCACAGCCAGAAACAGCGTACACTTTAACGACAGCGGGAGGGCTGCTTTTCGGCAACAATACAGTTGAAAATTTGCTCAGGGGAAGCAGCACAATCACGCTAAAACCAGGTACGAATACCATCGCTTTTACGGAAAGAATGACTGAGGAATTCAAGAAACTTGACGTTCCTAAAGGAACTCGTCTGCGGCTAGTTCCAGAATCGATTAGGGGTTTAGTTTTAACTAATTCCCCAGTGCGGGGCGGCGAAATTGATGTGGTGGTTCAGGGGCCAACTGAAGAAGTATTGCAGCAAGCAGGTCGTCAGATATTAAAAGAATTAGATGAGAAGGTAAAATTAGCCCGGTTTCGCCCGGACGGAGACGCGCCGCAGTCAGAAGTGCAAATTCGTCCAGACTGGGAAAAGGCCGCTGTGTACGGGCTGACGGCCCAAGACATTGGGGAGACCATTCAGACAGCAATTGAAGGTGCTGTTCCGACTCAATTGCAGCGGGGAAACCGCTTGGTAGATGTGCGGGTGCAGTTCGATCGCACTTCTGTAAAATCTATTGCTCAACTCGGACAAATTCCCTTATCTGGCGGCAATAATAGCATCGTCCGTTTAAGCGATGTGGCAAATATTACGATCGGCAAAGCACCAGGAGAAATTCAGCGTCTCAACCAGCGACAAGTTTTCTTAGTTGTAGGAAACTTGAATCGGGGCGCAAGTCTCGGCGATGCTGTCCAGCAAGTCGATGCAGTTTTATCAGAAATGAAGTTGCCGCGAGGAGTAAGCATTGTGCCGAGTTCTGCTGCTGAAACTAATCAGCAATTGCAAACTTCTCTAAAACTTTTGGGCGGATTGGCGACTTTTTTAGTGTTTGTAGCGATGGCGGTGCAGTACAATTCCCTGGTTGACCCGCTGGTGATTTTGCTGACAGTGCCACTGGCGTTGGCGGCGGGAGTATTCGGGCTTTATGTGACCAAAACTGCGATCGGTGCGACGGTGATGATCGGTGCAATTTTGCTAGTGGGAATTGTGGTGAATAACGGCATCATTATGATCGAGTTGGCGAACCAAATCCTGGAAGATGAAGGAGTCGATCGCACAACAGCAATTCTCAGGGCGGCACCTCAGCGCTTGCGGCCGATTTTGATGACAACTATTACTACAGTTTTGGGTTTGTTTCCCCTAGCTTTGGGAATTGGAGAAGGTTCGGAGTTTCTGCAACCTTTGGGTGTGGTGGTGTTTTCGGGTTTGTCGCTGGCGACGCTGCTGACGCTGTTTATTATTCCCTGTTTCTATATTTTGCTGCACGATTTCTTCGGGATGTTTGCAGGGAATAAGAAACCGCACGGGGTTGTTATTCCCCTGCAGAAGGCGGGGAGAAAGACTCCGAATTTGTGAAACATAGCGTCAGAAAATACCATAGAACCCCATTCTTACACATACTGTAGGGGCGGGTTCACCCAGAGTTTTAAAGGATACCAAAAGACTCAAAAACCCGCCCCCACCCCGCGCGAAACTCCTGAAGATTGATATTGGTGCAAGATTTGAGTGGGTGGGGGCGGGTTTATTTAACCTGTTTGCAGCCCGCTCGGCTATTGGTGAACCCGCCCCTTGTATCTTAAAAGAGTGAGTCAGGCGATTGCCACGTCATTGATTCGATCATACCGATAATCAGGCGATCGTACCGACAAATGGGCGATCGAGCCGACAAGTGGGCGAGCGAGCCGACCATCAGTCGATCGTACCTTCTTCTTGGTAAATCTAAAGAAACAAGAAAAGTTTCTGACTAAGATGCAAGTTTCAGCAGAAAGTGTTCTTCAAGGACATCAGAAATCGGTGAAGTTGGCCCGCCCCTTAGACTTTCGCAAGTCTGTTGCGTAGATAAGCTCCCATTACTGATGACAGGCGCACACTAAACTGGACAGTATCTTAGGATCTCGGCATGATCGGGAAAGCCTGCATTGACAAGGTTAGTATTCAATTGCCTGTCGGTTCTTTCATAAATTGGAGTATATCTGGAGCCAAAAATGACATCAACAGTCTTAGGTATAGACATCAGTAAAAGAGACTTTCACGTCTCATTACTGAAAGAAGGTCGTGCAACTAAACCCAAAAAATTCACTAACAATATTCAAGGGTTTGAGAGTTTACATAACTGGCTTCAACAACAAAGTGTAGTCGAACTCCATGCTTGCATGGAAGCTACTAGCATTTATGGAGAAGCCTTAGCTGAATTCCTCTATGGGGCTAGCTTTTTTGTTAGTATAGTCAATCCAGCTCGTATTAAAGGATTTGCCAAAAGCGAACTTTTGAGAACTAAAACCGACTCCGTAGATGCAGCACTCATTGCTCGTTTTTGTGCGGCAATGAAACCGTCTTTGTGGACACCTACCGCGCCGGAAGTTAAAGAATTACAAGCCCTGTTGAGACGGCTCGAATCAGTCACAGAAATGGCTACTCAAGAGCAGAACCGTTTGGAAACAGCTACGCCAACTGTTGCCGACCTTACACTGGCACATTTGGAGTACCTAAAAGAACAACAAAAACTAATCAAAAAACTGATTAGTGACCATTTTGACCAGCACCCACATTTAAAACAACAGCGTGACCTCTTGACTTCAATTCCAGGAATTGGTGAACAGACAGCATCCGTATTGTTAGCTGAAATTCGTGATGTTTCCGATTACAATAATGCCCGTCAATTAGCGGCTTATGCGGGTTTAACACCCTGTGAACGGAGTTCTGGGACTTCGGTTAAAGGCAAAACTCGTTTGTCTTGTACCGGAAATGTCCGACTACGAAAGGCGTTGTATTTGCCTGCGGTAGTGGCGATGCGTCACAATCCGTTACTCAAAGCTATGAGTGACCGATTATTGGGTCGTGGGAAGGTCAAAATGCAGGTGATTGGTGCTTTGATGCGGAAATTGGTGCATTTGGCTTTTGGTATTTTAAAGTCCCAAAAGCCTTTCGACCCCAATTATTTACTTGCTACCCCTTGACAGGTCAAGACAGTATCTACAGGTTAATAGAAAATGGTGCAAAATTTTAGTTAAAATAGAGTCTATCAACGCAGTAAACTTAAATATCTTTATGCTGATTTTACCAAAATATGAAAAACAAATTGACTGGTCGTTCTCATATATAAATCAACGCACTGATTCCGAGTGGACGATTGCGACAAGTTGCGATAGCAAAAAAGTCACTTTAGTCGATCGCAACTTGTCGCCAAAATACGAATACCAGCTTCCCGACGAAATTAGCTGTTTAGCCATTAGTCCCAAAGGCGATTTGCTGGCAGCAATTATGGCAAATGGCAATCATTTAGCAATTATGACAGCAGAAAACCAGCTAGTTTTTGAAGAACAGCTACCTAACCCTCCTGTTAAGTTTTCGTATAACAAAAATGGATTTCAGGACTGCTGGTTTGATGCAGACGGCGTGCGTTTTTGGTGCATGAAATTAATTGAAGGCGGGGAAGTCGAGATTCAAATTCGCGATACCAATTCGTGGCAAATTCAACGACAACTTTTGCTCGAAGACCCTTTTTGCTGGAGTTCCTTCTCGTTTCACCCGCACCCCGAAAATCAAATTTTAGCTCTTTGGGCTGCCGCAGGTCAGGACGGACAGCAAATCTACTGGCTTTATGACGATGGTACGGAAATTCACGCCGTGGAGGTTCCATGTCCCGATGACACAGGGCCTCCAGAATTTCATCCTGCTGGTGGCGAATTTGTGGTTGTACACGATTGCGATCGACAAATCAGCAGATTCAGTTTTCCTGAGTGCAATCTACTTGGAATATGCGAATGCCCTTGTCCTGATTCGGATGACAGGTTTAGCTACTCTACCTACCTATCAGACGATCGCCTTCTAATTAACACTGGTAATGGGAGAATGTATCTAATCGATATTGAAAAAATGGAAATGTTAGATGAACTGATTTTAAGCGGTCATGAACCGCGTCCTTCTCAAGAACTTTATCCTAATCTCAAGGATGTTGAAGAAGGACTTTGCAGCGACTTGGACCGCTTTTATCGATTTGATTCAGATAGTATTCTTTCCGTTCACTCACAACTGCCGAGTCAAGAAGCTGACTCTACACAGAAGACATTAGTTATCTTTGGGGGAAAAGAGCTGTTTGGTTCCTTGACGGAGGTACAACAATCCGCACCCTACAGTCAATTATTCATTCAATCTTTAGGCATTTCTTAAGGATTTTCAATACAAAACGCTTTTTGTGCCGTGTTAGCTTTTGACTCGCTTTCCCGCAGTCCGACAGGGGTTGAAACCCCTGCCTCATAGCGAAAGTCGGTTAAAACCGACTGTAGATTTTGACGGGAAGTGCGAGGGATTTTAGTCCTCTTTGAGAGGACTTTAGCTATGAGACAGGGAATTCATTCCCTGTCGGACTGTCGGTTAAAACTGAGATATTGCACCATTCTCAATTAGACGTAGGGGCGGGTTCGCCAACAGCCTTAAAGCTTGCAAATAGGTTCTATAAACCCGCCCGACCCCACGAAAAATCCTCTTATTGATATTGCTGCAAGATGTCGGTTAAAACCGACTGTAGATTTTGACGGGAAGTGCGATCGATTTTAGTCCTCTTTGAGAGGACTTTTGCTATGAGACAGGGAATTCATTCCCTGTCGGAATGTCGGACTTACCAACAATACCGCTACTGCATCTGATGTGAAGTTGACGCGGCAATAATTAGTGGGTAAGGTGCGTCAGTAAAAATTCTATGACTCCCAAAAGAAATTCCCGACTGACGCACCCTACGAGAATTAGTGTGTTTGACATCCGAAAGTCTTTGTGTTACACTTGTACTACATAACAAACTTGCAAAACCAACTTAAACAAAAATGCCCTACGAAAAATTAGACATATCAGCCCCAAAACCAGTATTATCTTGGGCAAATCACGCCCTGGGCGAAAAAGAAACCAAGATGACCGCAAACGTAGCATCTTTGCCCTTTGTATTCAAACACGTCGCACTAATGCCCGACGTACATTTAGGAAAAGGTGCTTTAGTCGGTTCAGTAATTGCCACAAAAGAAGCGATTATTCCGGCGGCTGTGGGCGTCGATGTGGGTTGCGGTATGTCTGCGATAAAAATGCCATTCAAAGCTCACAAATTAGAAGGCAAACTCAAACAAATTCGCCTCGATATCGAAGCCGCAATCCCTGTGGGATTTTCGGAAAACAAAGAAGTAGAAACAACTGTCACCAACTGGCAAGGATGGGGCGAGTTTAAGGAACTTCATCAAGGTGTGCAGCACCAAAACAATAAAGCCTTAAAACAAATGGGTTCCCTCGGCGGCGGTAATCATTTTATTGAGGTTTGCGTTGATACTGAAAACTTTGTTTGGCTGATGCTGCATTCCGGTTCTCGCGGCATTGGAAATTTGCTCGCACAGCAGCATATAGAGACGGCTAAAGATTTAGCTAAACTGGCAGAAATTAATCTGGCTGACAAAGATTTGGCTTATTTTGTAGCGGGTACGCGGGAGTTTGCCGCTTACTGGCACGATTTGCAGTGGGCGCAAGATTATGCTCGTTTTAATCGCGATGTAATGATGAATCGGTTTAAGCGAATTGTGGAAAAGCACGTCGCGGGTGGCAAATCTGTTAAGCCGTTATTAGAGGTGAATTGCCACCACAATTACGCGGAAAAAGAGGTGCATTTTGGCGAAGATGTGTATGTTACTCGCAAGGGTGCCGTGCGCGCGGATGTTGAGGATTACGGGATTATTCCGGGTTCGATGGGGGCGAAGTCTTTCATTGTTAAAGGGAAGGGAAATGCTGAAAGTTACTGTAGTTGCAGTCACGGTGCGGGGCGCTTGATGTCTCGCACTCAAGCGAAGAATGTATTCACTCTCGATGATTTGGTGCGGCAGACTGAGGGGGTTGAGTGCCGGAAAGATGAGCAATTTTTAGATGAAATTCCGGGGGCTTATAAGCCGATTGATGAGGTGATGAGTCAGCAGTCGGATTTGGTGGAAGTTGTGGCGACTTTGAAGCAGGTGGTTTGTGTCAAGGGGTGACAGAAACTGGTTTATTCTTTTATATGTTGCACCATTCTCAATTAGCCTTTTATGAACAGGCAAGATGCCTGTTCCACAAAGAGTAGATTTTCTTGTGGGGAGTAGGGGTTGCGCTTCTAGCCCACCCAAAAAAGGATTATTGAGAATGGTGCAATATCTCAGTTTATTTGTACTTCACTTAGCTAAAAATTGCTGTATAGGAAGAAGGGGGAAATTGAGCTTAACTCGATTTCCCCCTCTTGACAAACGCTTTGTTTTCTGAAGCTTTTTCTCTAACACACCATGTGTCTCGACTCAATTTCTAGCAAGCGCAGCAGTGTTTCATCGCCCTTGGCTTTGGCTGCTTCCTTTCTACGATCGAGAATATTGCAAAGATTCGCCCGGTGCACTTGCGCCACTTCCATAACTGTTGGGTAAGATTTAACCGCCCCTGGGGCGTTAGCTGCTGCGACATTCCCATCGCCAGCTTGAGCATCTCGCTTTTTGGTATAGTGTGGGCCGCCGTATTTTTTGGGGTTGGGAATGTGTCTCGGATACCGATAGTTCCAGTTTTGCCCCCGGTATTTGCCCGCGACTTCGCCTTCGACCATATCAACTGTCGGAATGTCGTACTCGTAGTTTGAACCGCGATAAGTGAGTTTCATATTTTTTGATCCTTATATTTATGGAGATAAAAAGGGCAGTCAGGTCAGGGTTGGTTTTCTTGGCTAAAACTTTTTTAGTTTCTGTATTCAATTATACGGTTTTTTGAGATGAATCGGTTGTGTTTACAAAAATTAATATTTGGAGGGGGGAGACGGCAAGAAAAAACCCGCCGCAGCGGGTTTAATCGAGTTTTTGACTAATTCGAGCAGCACCCGGAGCGAAACTGCTTCGCTTGGGCAGAACTAGCCAACTGTCACCTGATCGGTTTGCACGCCTGCGGCACCTTCTTCAGCAGAGGCGATCGCCACCAACTTGTCGAGAATTTCCTGACTGGGAACTTGACCTTTGAGAACAACCGTGCCACTGAGCTGAGCCACATAAACAGTCTCGATATCAGCAACTTCTGGATCGCTGTCAAAAGCTAAAGCCACCCGCTTCGCCAGGCCGCTTTCGTCAAAATTTCCGTCTGGGCCGACTTTAGCAGGAGCGATGGATTGCGCTTGTGCTGCTTGCTGTACTACTTGTGCCATCGGTTCAGCCTGGGGTGCAGGCTTTTCGAGTCCGAACAGTCTTTTAAACCAACCCATAGTATTTGAGTCTCCTGAAAATACACTTTTTCCAAGATAGCTCTAGAATTCCAAAAGACTCGTAATTGTTGCAAAACTCAGCGAAATTTATCAAAATGTTTTCCGGTAGACTTTCACAATCTCAAATCTCCCATGATATGCAGATGTTGATTTTGCTATTTTATGTATAGGACGATCGCTACGCCTTGGATTGCAGGCCAGTAGTCGAAATAGTTCCCACTTTTACCTTGAACAAACTGCACAGCGCGCCGGAATACATTCCCGGTTTGTTTAACTACCCAGGACATCTTGTGCTGGTCATCGAAGTGCGATCGCTGATACAGGCACTTTGCCCTGCGCTTAATTGAGGGTAGTCCTGCATATACGCTGTAAATCTAATTCTTAACTTTTTATATCATTTCTGGTTACACTCATACATGATGTTGACGGTTGACAGTGAAAAGTCAACAGTCAACAGTGAACAGTCAACAGTGAACTCGAATTGACTATTCCGATGCTAACGGATTTGATATTAGATAATATTGTTCTGCTTCCGACCAATTCAGTTTAAGCAACGAATCATCTCCCCATGTCAGCTTGAGACTCGGCTTAATTGCTTCCACGCCCAAAGCGCTAATAATCTGCGCTGCGACAGCTTTCGCCAATAGTGGCGGTACAGAATTTCCGACTTGGCGAAAACCGTGCCATTTTGTGACGTGAAATCTAAACCAGTCAGGATAGGAATGCAGTCGCGCAGCTTCTCTGACTGTAATGCACCGAGGGGCGATCGGGTGAATCGGTCTCGGAGAAGTATAAGCCCCCCTGGCCCTGTCGGTTCCGGCCCTGAGAGTGTTGCAAACTCCGTCGGGGTGAAGCTTGTAAAAACGGCTGATCGGCTCTTTTTCGCCGCGTTTGGCCGCCTGAAACCTTTCTATACATTCCTGAGAATGTTTAGTTCGTAAACTAGAAGAGAGGATTTGTCTATCGTACTCGCGATCGTAGGAATAATCATCATCCAAACCATCGATTCCGCGCATTATACTCGCATAAGCGCTGCTCTTTCCGTACTCCGCGATTACCCAATCTCGGTGCAGCAAATCGCTGTACTTTTCCACATCCGGCAAATCTCCAATCGCATCCCAAACTGTCGGGACAGCAGGTAAATTAATTTTTTTATAGCGTTTAGGAATTTTAACTTTCGGCAGTATAGTAGTTTGCTGAGGGTATTTGGGTAGCTCATAACCTTCTTTGCACCCAATCAAAAACAATCGTTTGCGAGCTTGCGGCACTCCATAGTGAACAGCGTTGAGAACTTGATAATTTTCTTCTACTTTATAGCCACGTTTCAGAAAAGAGCTAATTAAAACATTCAGGAGTTCTTTGTGTTCTCCTGATGCAATTCCCGGCACATTTTCCATTACAAAAAACTTGGGTTTTAGCTCCAAAACTAAGCGCTGAAAGTGAAAAATTAGAGAATTTCGCGGGTCGTCTACCTCGCGCTTGCCCATCATGGAGAATCCTTGACAGGGCGAACCGCTGATTACTACGTCTATTTCGCGCCGCCCGATCGCCGATTTTTTCCTAATTTCTGATCCCGTAAGCTGTGTGACATCTTTGCACAGAATAGAACACAGCGGGAAATTAAACTCGTGTGTGGCGCAGTGAATAGGGTCAATTTCGACTGATGCAAGTACATCAAAACCTGCTTGTTCAAAGCCCAGGGTCATGCCGCCCGCGCCTGCAAATAAATCAACAGCGATCGGTCGCTTTTTCCGATTGCTTGGCATAACATTTCAATAACAAAGTTGCTTTAATTTGCTGTATTTAATTTAACATTTTTCATTATTTCCGCAGCGGCCCGATCGCACACACCCACATCTCCGAGACTTTCGCGCATTTCCCGATAACCTGCCAAAGTTTGCTGGCGTCGATCGGCATTTTGCAGCAATTCCAGTGCGTGATTCACTATATTTTCCGCAGTCGCCTCGTCTTGCAGCAACTCCGGGACGATCGGCTTCATTTGCACCAAATTGGGCGGAGACATAAAAGGAATCGAAAATTTCAGCACGTGGCGAGCAATAACCGCCGTAATCGGACTGACGCGGTAGGCAACAACTTGCGGAACGTCGAGCAAAGCTAGCTCCAGATTAACAGTACCAGATTTAGCGATCGCCAGATCGGCAGCAGCCAAGATTTCCAGAGTTTGATTTTCTAACAAAGTAGCCCGCAAACCGTAATTCTCGATCGCCTGTTCAATTTTGCTGCGAAAAGCTTTGTTAGCCAGCGGAATCCAAAAATGAACTTCCGGCAATTTAGCTTGAATAATTTGAGCTGCCTCAAATATAACCGGCATCAGGTACTTGAGTTCTTGGTGTCTGGAAGCGGGAATTAGGGCGATCGACACCTGTTCCGGCCCAATTCCCAAAGTTTTGCGGGCAACTTCCCGGCTGGGCGCAGATTGCATTCTATCCACCAAAGGATGACCAACCCAACTCACTTCGGCTCCTTTTTTTTGATAATAACAAGCTTCTTCGGGGAAAATTGCCAAAAGTTGGTCGCAAATATTGACAATCAGCTCAGTATTGCGAGGAGAAATCGACCAAACCCATTCTTGAGGTGCGATGTACCAAACCACCGGCAAATCAGGCAAATAGCGGCGGATGTAGCTGCCAATACCGAGATTTGGAGTCAAATAATCAATCAATACAACAGCATCGGGGCGAAAGTTTTTGAGATATTGTTTAGCTTTTTGCTGAACTTTAATCGTGGGCCAAATATACGGCACGGATTCTATAAGGCCCATAGAACCAATGCCCACAGTATCGCCTAAAATAGTAGCACCCGCTTCCGCCATACGAGGGCCACCCAATGCGGTTATTTCTAGATCAAAACCAGCCGCGACAGCGTGACGTTTTAAGGCTGCAACTAACAAAGCTCCTTGCAAATCGCCCGAAACCTCACCAGTGCTGATAAAAATTTTCATATTCTGACTTTATACAGGTGAGATGTTGGCTAATAACTCGGTAACAGCATCATATTGATCGGGCATATTAGCACAGCGTAGCAGTAATTCTAAGTCTAGATCGGGAAGGAATGTACTCCTGGCAATCTGCTCATAATTTTCACCTGTTAAGTAATAGAGAGATAACTGACTATTTTCCCAAAACCAGACTTCCCGAACGCCCAATCTTTTGTAGAGTTCTAGAGTATTTATCCCGCCACTGGTAATTACCACTTCAATAGCAATATCTGGGACTATTTTTTGGGTTCCTATATCATAGGAATCATCCGGCTCTTTTCTACCGCCTAATTCTCTGTTACCTAGAGTCGGGCCGCCCTTGCCGTAAAATCGAATCCCGTTTGCTCTCATATATGCCTCTAGGAGCATACAGAGAGTTTTCTTGATTATTTCGTGTTCGGGCGAGACAGTCATAATTTGCAGTATTTTATCGAGATAGAAAAATTTCACACCTCTGACATCTTTAAAAGCTGCTTCTATCGCTTCAAATTGCTCCCAACTAACATCTGAGAACCTGATGCAGCCATCTTGTTCTGTTTCAGGGGATGTAGATTTGACTGAAGTATATACATTCATAGGGCAACAGTCGCTTAGTTCATAGGTTTATTCTACCTCATTCACTTTTTGCCAGGAATCAAACCGCGCCGCCCTTTGGTTATAGACTGCTGCACAAATCTCCGCAGGTGCTGCAAGTGGGCGTTTTCTGGCAACAAATCCAACTGTTCCAAAGCTTGATTGAGAGTGTAGCCAGAATGATATAGAATACGAAAAGTTTTCTTCAAAACTAGCAAATCTTCTGCAGTAAAACCAGCGCGATCGAGGCCTATTTTGTTGATGGCTCGCACTCTCGAAGGATTCCCCTCGACTAGCATATAAGGAGGTACGTCTCGATCGATCCTGCTCAAGCCGCCCACCATAGACAAGCGGCCGATGTGGACAAACTGGTGAACGCCCAAAACACCGCTCAATCGGGCTTGAGACTCGATTTTAACGTGTCCGGCTAAGGCTACAGCATTGGCGATAATTACTCGATCGGCGATCGCGCAATTGTGTCCCACATGAACATAAGCCATCAATAGATTATGATTGCCAATAGTCGTGCTTTCCCCGGCTCCAGTAGCGCGGTTGATTGTCACATATTCCCGAATTTGATTGCTGTCGCCAATTTTCACCCTAGTCGGAGAACCCTCGTATTTCAAATCTTGAGGTTCCAAACCTATCGCCGCACCGGGGAAAATTTGATTGCGAGCACCTATTTCTGTTAGCCCGTCGATAATTGCATGGGCGCCAATCTTAGTCTCCGGCCCGATTTTCACTCTTTCCCCAATTACAGCATAAGCTCCCACTTCTACAGTCGGGTGAAGTTCAGCACCGGGATGAATCACAGCAGTTGGGTGAATCAAAGTAAGCATTTTTCAGTTGTCAGTTGTCAGTTGGCTGTTGTCTGTTGTCTGTTGTCTGTTAGCTGTTGTCTGTGATTAGCTACTGATTAGTCCTTACCAATGCTTTTCGGCCCTGAGCAGGGCATCGGCCTGCGCTGGCCAATGCTCAATTTAATCTACCATCGAAAACGTCAATTCTCCTTCACAAACTTTTTGTCCGTCTACTTCAGCCAGAGCCTGCATTTTTGCGAAGCGACGGCGTTTTACCCACAGCAATTCTACAGTCATCAGCAACTGATCGCCCGGTACAACCTGACGACGGAACTTGACTTCATCAATTCCGGTAAACATCCACAATCCTTGCTTGATGTCTGGCAACTGAGCCAGAACAATACCGCCAACTTGAGCCATAGCTTCGACAATTAATACTCCAGGCATAATTGGTCGTCCGGGAAAATGCCCTTGAAAATGCGGTTCGTTGAAAGTCACATTTTTAATTCCTACAGCCTTCTCGGACGGCACGTAATCAACAATCTTGTCAACCAGTGCAAAAGGATAGCGATGAGGCAATAATTTATGAATTTCTTCGAGAGTAAAAGTAGATTTAACCGCTGGAGAATCATCACCGTTCTCGGTGGGAAGGGATTCAGAATTAGCAGTATTGAGGGTGTTAACTTCAGTCAGCGTAGACATTACTTGAAGACTTTTGAGTGTGGTATTGCAGAAGGCAGAAGGAAGAATAAAGATGCAATCTTAACAGATCACCTGTTTTTTCCTAACTTTTATCTAGGGTAGCTAGAGCTTCCGATTTCAGGGCTTGGGCGAGTTGGACGTGCAGGTTGTGACTGGCTTTGTAAGCCAAGTAGTGAGCTTTTGGCCAAGTTCCTAGCAGACTGAGGTCGCCTACTAAGTCTAAGATTTTATGGCGCACCGGTTCGTTGACAAATCTCAAGGGCGGGTTGAGCCAGCCGGATCGATCGCAAACTAGGGCGTTCTCTAGGGTACCACCTTTGATCAAACCTGCTTGTCGCAATTGGTCAACTTGGCGAGCAAGTCCAAAAGTGCGGGCTGGGGCGATCGCCGTCGCAAAACTTTCTGCCTCTGGCGACCAACTGTACCATTGATTGCCGATCGCCTGTTCCTCAAAATCAATTCCGTAACTAAATCGAGTTTCGGCTGAGGGTAAAGCCGCTGCAAAAGCATCCCCGTGGCGCACCCAAATTGGCTGTTCTAGGACGAAGGAGGAAGTGGGGGCTTGCTTCGATTCTTGAGGAACTAAGCCGGTATGGGCGATCGCCTCTACCCAAACCAGAGCCGAACCGTCCAGCAGCGGCACTTCCGGCCCCTCAACCTCTATTCGAGCATTATCCGCTCCCATCCCCGCCAAAGCCGCTAATAGATGCTCTACAGTGCGAATTTGAGCATCGATACCTGCCAGTTCCGTTGAAAGTGCAGTCTGACAAACCGCCTCAATTTTTGCAGGAATTATCGGAGTACCAGGCAAGTCAACTCTGACAAAATAGCGGCCTTTCCCAACCTCCGCAGGCAAAACTCGGACGCGAGTTTGTTCGCCGCTGTGCAAACCGATTCCCGACAGTTCAAATTCAGATTTTAGGGTGTGAATAGTCATTTGGAATAAGGAAAAAGGAAGAAGGAAGTTAACCGTAGTTAACTCCTTAACCACATCCTAAGATGTGCTTAATGCCCTCGACTACAGCCACCACCGCTGCGATATCTAAAATTGCCTGGAAGGGCAATATTATCGACTCGAAGCTAGCTCCAATTGCAAGACCTGCTAGAACCTTTGCTGCTACGATTGAAATAGCTGGCAAGTTAGCTGTAGCAGCAAAGGCTAAAAGTCCCCCATTAGAGCAATAATTGCGATTAACTCCGGCTGTCCGACAGTACGACAAGAGCTAGTTTCTGCTATTTGAGTAAATTGCAATAACAGCATCGGAAAAAATGGAGTCATATTGGGCTGGTGGTAAGGTTCTCTACGATTGTAACAGCCGCAACAGCGTCACAGTAGTTAACCCGTAGGGTGCGCCGGGCCGCGCACCTTAGATATGATTCGTAGGGTGGACCCAGACGCAGCTTAGCAATTACCAATTAGCAATTACCAATTAGCAATTACCCATTAGTAATTACCTCTTACTCCTAACTAATGACTAATGACTGCTGACTAATGACTCTTCGTTAATTAGAATCGCTCACCAATCCCAAAGTGAATTTGATTGTCGCCAGTGTCGTTGATACCGTAATCGATCCGGATCGGCCCTAAAGGAGATTGAACCCGCACGCCGAACCCGTAACCGTAACCGCTACCGGGCTTTTCGCGGATACCGGCCGGGTCCCCCGGGACATCTTTGCCCGTGCCCAAGTCAGTGCCAGCATCCAAGAATAGTGCTCCGCCGATAAACGAAATAATCGGGAAACGGTACTCAACGCTGGCTTCTAGGAAGCTGCGCCCGGCTCCCATGTCGCCTTCGTCGTATCCGCGCACCGAGTTGGCGCCGCCCAAGGCAAAGGCTTCGTATGGAGGCAAATCTCCGAATACGGTGCCGCCCCTAAAACTGAATGCCAGGGTTTGAGGGCCGGCGGTAAAGTTAGTGTACTTGACTGGTAGGTACAAGCTGTAGCTGGCCCGCAGGCGGTTTAAGAGGATGCTGCCGGAACCTACAGGAATCGATTGTTCCATCCCAAATCTGAGCAGGGAACCGCTAGTGGGGCGGAGGGGGTCGTTGCGCCGATCGCGCACTGCACCTGCTTGGAATGTTGTCAAGTCGTCTGAGCCAGAATTGCTAAAACTCAACTGGTTGCCGAGTTCGTCCTCGGATTCGCGCCTGCCTTTGCGATCGGTAATTGAGACTCGCTGGTACTGCAAGCCGACTGAAGCAGTCCACTCCGAATCGGCAAAAGGATTGGCCGACAGGGGACGGGTGAAATTGATGCCGGCCCCGGTGCGATTGATGCGGGGTCGATCCTCGTTGGGCAATCTGACTTCCCGTTCGCCGCCGTCAAAAATCACGCTGATCGATCGTCTTCTAAACGCATTAATCGTATAAGAAGTCCGGTAAGGATCGCCCGCAATCCAGGGATCTGTAAAACTCAGGTCAAACAGATTTTGGCGTTCCCCGATTTGCACCTCAGCGCCCAACTTTTGGTTCCTACCTCTGAAGTTTTGCTGCTGGTAACTCACCGTACCGAACAAACCCGTCGCGGAACTCAAACCCGCACCCGCGGCTAGAGAACCGGTATTTTTCTCAATGACGTTGACAATTACCCTTGCCTTGCGGGGGTCAGTCGTTCCCGGTTCCAAGGCAAGTCGCACGTCTTCAAAAATTCCCAAACCAAACACCCGTCTCAAATCCCTTTCCGCCTTGGTGCGGTTAAAGATGTCTCCGGGCTTGAGTTCTACTTCGCGGGTGATGACAAACTGACGGGTGTTGCCTCCGATCGGCTGACCCGTGGCATCTGTTGCCTCTCCCTCCTTGTTCAGGAAGCGGACATCAACGGATTCGATCTGGCCTTCTGCCACTACCAGGGTGACAGTGCCGTCGTCTGCTACTTGCGGGGCATCAGTGATTTGCCCCAAAACATAGCCGTTCTCTTGATACCACGCATTAATTTTTTTCACTCCCTCTTCAAAGCGGCGGAGGTTGAGAATTTTGCCGTATTGATCGCGGAAGCTTTCGTCAATTACGCTTTGGGGCAGCACTTGCTGACCGGTGATTGTCACTCCCCGCAATACCGGATTTGGCTGCACAATAAAAGTCACCCGGACGCCCAACGGGGTGTCTTCCGGTACTGCCCGCACGTTTCTAAAAAAGCCCGTGGCAAAAATGGCGTTGATGTCTTGTTGCAGTTGGCTGCGGTTGGTCGTGCGTCCCGGTTGGGTGCTGATGACTCGGTAAATTTCGCTTTCCAGGTCTTCCGTCGCCCCGGTGACTGTAACTTCTGCAACTAGCACTTGCGGTTCTGCCGCCCCAGCGGGTGCGGGCGTTTGTCTGGGCTGCGGTGCTGGGCCAGGGGGCAATGGGGGAACGGTGTCGGTGGGCGGTCTGGTCGGGGCCGGTCTGGTCGGGGCCGGTCTGGGGGTAACTTGGGCGTTTTGAGCGATCGCCCCTGATTCCTCTGGTTTCCCTAGCTCTGCTGCGATCCAGGCGGGCGTTACAGCCGCTTCCTTGGGGGGGAGCGGGGTGCCGAGTTGCGCGTCTGGCAGGGCGTTTTGGCTGCTAGAGGCGGGGGAGGGGTTGGATGCTAGCTGGGGTTGGAGTTGAAGGAGCGGAGGTGAAACCGGGGAGGGCGGGTCTGTGACTAGGTTTGGGGGCTCCTCGCCTTGTCCTCTGTCAGGGGCCGTAGCTATTGTTAGGGCTTCCCCTTTGCCGGTTTTAGCGGCTTTGCGGTTTTGAGGAGGGTTTTGGGTTAATTCTGGAATGGGGCGATCGGGTAATTCGATCGACGGGGCGGGCCGGGCGGCAGCCAAAGCTTCCTCTGCAGATTCAGAGTAGGATGTTTGGCCGTTTGCAGAATTTGATAACCCGAATGTTGCTGAGGCAGTAAAAACTGCCACCAATACAGCAGATAAACGCATTTTTGTTCACTTTTTTGGGCAATTCACACACCACATTAGTCATTATTCATTAGTCATTAGTCATTAGTTATATAAGTCGGTGGAATTTCGCGCTGACCGCTAATTGATGACTGTTGACCGCTGAGCTGACATCAAAGGCACAAGGGTGACAAACTGTGCAATTGTAGCGCATTGTTAAAGCCTCTAGACTTTCTGAGCTAGAACCCGTTGGAGAACTTGCTGGTAAGCGGTTTCCACCGATCCCAAGTCCCGGCGGAATCGGTCTTTGTCCATAACACGGGCGTCGGGGTCGGTTTCTGCGTTGTCCCAGAGGCGGCAGGTGTCGGGACTGATTTCGTCGGCGAGGAGCAGATTTTGATGTTGGTCGATACCGAATTCTAGTTTGAAGTCTACTAGGGTGATGCCGCACTCGGTGAAAAATTCTTTGAGTATTTCGTTAATTTCGCGGGCGGCTATTTCTAGTTGGTCTACTTGTTCGGGGGTGGCTAGCTGCATTAACTGGAGCCGGTCGCGGGTCAGCAGCGGGTCTCCCAAATCGTCGTTTTTGTAATAAAACTCCACCAGCGGGGGATTGACTATTGTGCCGAGGGCGAGCCCGGTCTGCTTGCAAAGACTGCCGGCGGCAATGTTTCTGACTACGACTTCCAATGGCAAGATTTGGACGCGACAGACTCGCATTTGGTTGGGGGCCGGCGTGTCGATGAAGTGGGTGGGAATGCCTTTGGCTTCTAGCATCCGAAACAGGTGGGCGGATACGGCGCAGTTGATTTCGCCTTTGCCGACGATGCTGCCCCGTTTCTGGGCGTTAAAGGCTGTGGCGTCGTCTTTGAAGTGGGTCAGCAAAATTTCGCTGTCTTCGGTGGAGTAGAGGATTTTGGCTTTGCCTTCGTAGAGTTTGCGATCGGCTGACATGGCGATTAATAATAAGGTAGATGAGTTTTAGATTTTACCGTAGCTCGATCGGGCGTTATTGGCGAGTTTTTGGATCTCGGCTGCGCCCCTGAGAGCATGAGGGGCGAGTACACCTGCCGGTAGATACCGTCATCGGCCCCGGAATAAATGATTCTTGACCAAAAAAATGGGATACAAGCCTCCCCCTTCTAGGGGGACTTTCGGCTCGGAATCTCTCAGCGAGGTTTTTGCATTAAACAGCACTGCATTTATTCAGGTCGGCTCTACAATGGCTGTATGTTAAATCTAACCTACGAGTACAAGCTCATTCCTACCGATACGCAACGCCAGACTTTCGACCAGTGGCTCAATATTTGCCGCAAGGTCTACAACTTTGCATTGCGAGAACGAAAAGATTGGGTTAATTCTCGTAAGTGTGATATCAACTCGTGCAGCATGAAGCAGGAATACATGATCCCTGCTGATGCACCGCGTCCAACCTTTGCGGGCCAATGCAAATCATTAGCCCAAGCAAAGAAGTTAATTCCTGAGTTGAAATTGCCTCACACCCATGTCTTGCAGCAGGCGTTGCGCCAACTAGAAGCAGCGTTTGTGGCAATGTGGGAACGAGGACACGGTTTTCCTAGATTCAAAAAGCGGATGCGCTCCGTAGTGTTCCCTCAATTGAATCTAGAATCCGTTAAACAGTTTGATGGTGCCGATTGGGTCAACCTACCCAAGATTGGGTTAGTTAAAATGCACCTGGATCGTCCAATCCCTCAAGGGTTTGAGGTTAAGCAAATTCGCGTTGTTAAGAGGGCTTCTGGCTCCTCGGCCATGCTCAGTTTGCAATGTGATATCAAAGTACCTCAAGCCTCACCTTCAGGACATGGATTAGGGATTGATTTAGGGTTAAAACATTTTTTGGCAACTTCTGATGGTGAATTGATTGATAGACCTAGATTCTTTGTGGATGGACAACGCAAGCTGAAATTGCTGCAACGTCAACAATCGCGCAAGAAAAAAGGCTCTAGAAAGTTTCGTCAAATTCATCACCAAATAGCGAAGCACCACGAATACATCTCGAACAGTCGCTCATACTTTCATTTCAAGACTGCACATCATTTATGCAACGCAGCCCAAACAGTATTTGCTGAGGATTTGAACCTCAAAGCAATGTCAGCCGGAATGTGTGCCAAGCACACGCTTGATGCAGGGTTTGGTCAGTTCTTGAATATCTTGAGCCATGTTTGCTTTAAGCGAGGTGCGTACTTCGCGTCTGTAAACCCGAACGGAACAAGTCAAACTTGTCCAAGATGTCAAACCCATACAGGCAAAAAAGAACTATCCGAACGGGTACATAAATGTCAAACCTGTGGCTATGAAACGAATCGAGATGTTGCAGCCGCGCAAGTGGTGTTGCAGCGTGGATATACAGCGGTTGGGCAAAACGAGCGTGAATTTTGGGGAGGGGAAGCTACATGAGTAGTCCCAATGAACCAAGAATCCTCGTGCCTTCAGGCCGAGGAGTTGTCAAAAAGGACAATAGAGATTAAACCTGCTGGGTTCGCGATCCGTGCTGGCTAAACCTCCCCAACGAGACTGGCGCTTAAAAAACATCTATAAAATGGCTGATTTATGCAAGACAAAAAAATTCATATTCTCTTGGTAGAAGATGATGAGGTTGATGTGATGAACGTCCGGCGAGCTTTCAAAAAAAATAACATCGTCAACCCCCTCTACATTGCTGCCAATGGATTAGAAGCTCTGGCAATATTACGTGGAGAAGGAAAAATAGACCCTCCAATGCCTCAAGCGCGCCGGTTGATTTTGCTGGACTTGAATATGCCGAGAATGAGCGGGATCGAGTTTTTGCAAGAATTGCGACTGGATGAATGTTTGAGGTCAATTCCGGTAATCGTCCTCACAACTTCTAATGAAGATAGAGATAAAGTAAAAGCTTATAATTTGAATGTAGCGGGCTATATTCTTAAACCTGTGACTTTTTCTAACTTCGTGGAAGTGATGGCTACCCTCAACAGATACTGGATGCTGAGCGAAATTCCCTAAACCAGGGAAAATTTAATAAAAAAATTTTCAAGGGGGGTTTGTGATTTTTCAGCGATGCAGTTGTTTTAATTCCGTTTTCTCGACAGCAGCTTTTTCGGAGTAATCCACAATTCGGTTTTTATGGACAAAATTCTCACAATTCTGATAGTTGATGACGATGCAGTTGATCGAATGGCGATCAAAAGATCGCTCAAGTCCGCTGGTGTTTCGGCAGAAGTTACTGAAGCAGAAGACTGCGCGGATGCCCTGGCCCAACTCTCGGTCAGCAAAAATTCTACTCAGGCTACCGCGAAACTCTCCAAACAAAATAAATCTCAACCTTTAAGCGAGGTTGAGGAGACAGAAAATGGGCTGCTATTAAATCAAATATTTGAGTGCAAATTTGACTGCGTATTGCTCGACTACGGATTGCCCGACGGAGACGGGCTGAGTTTGGTAAAAAATCTACGAGAAGCAGGGCTGAAAGTTCCCTTAATTGTGCTCACAGGTCAAGGCGACGAACAAATTGCTGTGGAATTGATGAAGGCTGGAGCTTCTGATTATATTGCTAAAAATAAGCTTTCTCCCGATAGTTTGTCTCGCAGCGTGTACAATGCCATGCGCGTTTACCGCGCCGAATCAAAGGCGTTTGATGCCAGTCAAAAACTTAAGGAAAGTGAGGAACGGTACAGGTTAGTTTTAGAGGGAGTGAACGACGGAATTTGGGATTGGGATTTAAGTAAAAATGAGGTTTATTGGAACGATCGCCTTTTGGAAATTATCGGTTTGTCGCGAAAGCAATTTGGCAGGACTATGGAAGCTCTATACAACCGCTTGCACCCCGATGACAAGGAGGGAATCGTCGCGGCGATCGCCGCTCACTTGGAACAAGAAATAGACTATAATGTAGAATTCCGGCTGCTACACTCGAACGGTGTTTACCGCTACTGCACTTCTCAGGGAAAAGCTCAGCGGAATTCCCAAGGAAAACCGCTGCGGATGGCCGGTATGATTAGCGACATTACTCAGCGCAAACAGGCGGAAGATGCTCTGGAAAGGGAACGGCTGCAACTGAGACAAATTATTAATTGCGTGCCTGTAGCAATGGCGATGTTCGATACACAAATGCGCTATATGGCTAATTCTAAAAAATGGGTTAGTCAATTTGATTTGGAGTTGCCGTCCCTGAATAATCTCAGCCATTACGAATTGTTTCCAGATACCCCCAATCGCTGGAAAGTAATGTATCAAGAAGTGCTCAAAGGCAAGGTAGTTTCTGTGAGCGAAGATGCCTGGGAACGATCGGACGGCTCTGTTCTGTACCTGCGGTGGGCTGCTCACCCTTGGTACGATCCAGACGAGAAAGTCGGGGGAATTGTGATGGTTGCCGACAAGATTAATGAGTTGGTGGAAGCGCGGGAAACTGCCTTAGAAGCGAGCCGGGTGAAGTCGCAATTCTTGGCGAACATGAGTCACGAAATTCGCACTCCGATGAATGGGGTTTTGGCAATGGCTCAATTGCTGCTGCGCGCTCCTCTGGAACAGAAACAGCGGGACTGTGCTCAGACGATTTACCGCAGTGCTGAACATTTGCTGACTGTTATTAATGATATCCTCGATTTCTCTAAGATTGAAGCTGGAGAAATGCGGCTGGAAAAGTCTAATTTTGATTTGGATAGTTGCGTTGAGTCGGTGATAGAAATTATAGCGCATTTGGCCGAAGAAAAAGGTATTGAATTGAATATTTTAGTTGACAGCTCAGTGCCGAGAAAGTTGGTGGGCGACTCGGGCAGATTGAAGCAAGTTTTGCTGAATTTGACGGGTAATGCCATAAAATTTACCGATCGCGGTCAAGTTCTAGTTCACGTAACTGTGAAACAGGGCAACCGACAGGCAGACGGTAGACAAGAAGCAAGATTGCTATTTTCCGTGCGGGATACTGGCATTGGAATTTCGGCCGAAGGGCAAACAAAGCTGTTCCAATCTTTTTCTCAGGTAGACGATTCTCCGACTAGACCTTACGGCGGCACGGGTTTGGGTTTGGCTATTTGTAAGCAGTTAGTGGAGATGATGGGAGGGGACATTGGAGTTCGCAGTTTGCTAGGTAGCGGTGCTACTTTTTGGTTTACTGTACCTTTGGAAAAACAGTTGCCAGTTGAGCCTCCCGATCCCGAACTTGCGGGCAAGAAGCTGTTAGTAGTATCGGAAAGCGCTTTGAGGAGGGCAGCGGTGCGATCGCTCGCTCAAAGTTGGGGTGCCCGCTGCGATGAGGCAGAAACTGCTACTGAGGCTTTGACTTGGTTGAACAAGGCCCAGGGCGCGATTTCTCAGAATTCGGGGGAGAGGGAAAAAAGCTGGGATTTGGTGCTTGTGGACTTGCAAATGCCTGAGTTGGATGCGGAGGAATTTGCTAGGAAAGTGCGATCGACCTCGAAAGTTGGCTCCTTAATCGCCATGACTGCTTTGCGAGAACAGCCCAAAGCTGAATCACTTTGCAGTCAGGGTTTTAACGGATATTTGATCGAGCCCGTGCGGCCAAGCCGCCTGCTTGAGGCAATGCTTGCGTCGGTTAAGGGAACTGGAGAGTTTGGGAGGCTGGAGGCTGCTAATACTTGCAAATTGCCAGCAGTTAATTCTCAATATGTTACTCCCAATTCGCTGTCATCGCTGAGAATTTTGGTGGCGGAAGACCACCCGATCAATCAACAAGTTCTGGTCGAACAGTTGGCAGTTTTAGGCTATCAGGCTGACTGCGTGGTCAACGGTCAAGAAGCGCTGGATTGGCTGGCAAAAAAAAGCTATGATTTAGTGCTGATGGACTGTCAAATGCCGGTACTTGACGGTTACAAAGCGACGCAAAAATTGAGGGAAATAGAAGGAAGCGATCGGCATACTTTTGTGATGGCTTTAACTGCTCATGCTATGCCGGGGGAACGAGAAAAGTGTCTGGCGGCGGGGATGGACGATTATCTCAGCAAACCTGTAGATTTAGATGCTTTGGCGGCGGCTCTGAAAAAGTATGAAGCCCTAAATGTTCAGGGTGAAAATAAGTATGGAGTAAAAAGTATTAACTCTGAAAATAAATCTCAATTAGCAACAAATTATACAGAACTTGTGGAAAAAGCGCAGGTTGTGGCTCTGCCGACACCAAGGGCGATCGCACATCAAACTTGGGAACATAGAGACTGCGACGGGCTGTTCGACAAGAGCAGATTAGAGCAACTCGGACGAGTTAATATTAAATTGCCAGAGCGACTTTTGCAAGCTTTTGTGGCAGACGCCCAAGCGGACATGGCTGCTGCCAAACTAGCTCTAGAAGCTAAAGATTGGCAAGCTGTGGAATATCAAGCCCACCGTCTCAAAGGAACTTCGGCTAATGTGGGAGTTGCTCTGATGTCGGATTTGGCCGCACAATTGGAGCATCAAGCGCGAGGCTTTCAATCTGAACCACCAGAGAGGGAATTGTTAAATATTGAGAGGATTGAGAACATATTAGTGAGTTTGTCCAGTCATTTAGCCCGGGTTCAAGAATTTGTGGAAACTCGAATGTTCGGTTAATATGTCAGTCGATCGTAGTCGATCGTAGTCGATCGTAGTCGGCGATTGAAATCGCGCCTACACAAACGAAGTCCGCCTACGCGGACTAAGAAATAAATTGTTTCTTTCTTCACTCCGTGTCCTCTGCGTTCTCTGCGGTTAATTTAAAAAACAATTAATTTAGCTATGAATTACGATCCCAGTACAAACACTATTTTAGATAGCGATTCATTAGAAAATGATGAAAAACGGCTCACGCCTTTGATGACATTTGCTCAAGAAGTTTTATTGTACGAAAACGAGGCTATCTCTGAGCAAGATTCTGTAAATGCTGTGCCGTACTTACCCGACGAAATCAATAATTCTTGTGTAGACAATTTGGTGGCAAAAGTCGCTCGGTGCTGTCGGGAAAGCAAGGTGGGGAAAAAATTACCTACGGCTTTTTACGTTCACGTTTCGGCTTTGCAGACACTCAACCCTGTCATCGGAATCTACGAAAATTGTGCCAGACGCACTCTCGAAAATATTGATGAAGCGAATTTAGTTAAATTTTCACTCCATCAACCTAAAATATCTTATCTTTTTTACCCGGATTTCGATACAGATGCTCATCCTGCTTTGCAAACCAGCATCCAAATTAATCTAGCAACAGGGGAAGTGAAATATTTCGATTACAGCAACAGCGAAAATCCTCCAGTTTTGCACCGTAAGGAAACTTTTGTAGCTGCGGATTATCCCAATTACGAAAAGTTTGCGAGGCTGACTCGCAGCGAGGAAAAGTGGGGGCTGCTTGACAATACTAGCGTTATCGGCACTCGCGAGGGTTGGCTCAAATATTTGGGATATTGCGGTGTAGAAATCCAAGATCATACTGTTGTCGAGCGTTTGAAACAGGAGAATAGTGAGCTATCAATTCCTAAGATCGAGCGACACAAAGCTGCAATGGTACGCAATTCGCTTTCTAAACCTCTGCGTCTGGTTTTAGAAGCTGATTTAGCGAGGGACGGGGCGACTTTTTTTGATTACGGTTGCGGTTTCGGCGGGGATGTTAAATATATTGCACAAGAGGGTTATGCTATTTCTGGTTGGGACCCATACTATCAGCCGGATACTCCGCGAATTTGTGCTGATATTGTGAATATTGGTTATGTGATTAATGTGATTGAATCTTTGGCGGAACGGCGAGAAGCTTTGCTGAATGCTTGGGAATTAACTAAGAATTTATTAGTTGTAGCGGCTCAAGTTTTGATTGACGATCGCCAACAAGGTCAAATTGCTTACGGGGATGGGGTGATTACTTCTCGGAATACTTTTCAGAAGTATTACGAACAAGAAGAGTTGAAGGTTTATATTGATCAAGTTTTGAGTGTTGATGCGATTCCTGTGGCTTTGGGGATTTATTTTGTGTTTCGGGATGCGGCGGAGGGTGAAAGTTTTCGTGCTTCTCGGTTTCGATCGCACTTATCGACTCCCAGAGTGCGATCGAAAGTTAAGCGGTTTGAGGATTATGCGGAAATGTTGGCTCCTTTGATGGCTTTTGTGAGCGATCGGGGCCGCCTTCCTGTTAAAGGCGAACTAGCGGAAGAATCGGCGATTAAGGAGGAATTTCACAGTTTTAATCGCGCTTGGAGGGTGATTTTGCAAGCAACGGATGCGGATGATTGGGAGAAAATCGCCGACAAGCGCCGCCAAGATTTGCTGGTGTATCTGGCTCTGAACGGTTTGGGCGATAGACCTTCAATGCGCCGACTCCCGGCTCAAATCCGCAACGACATCAAAGGTTTGTTTGACAATTATCAAAAAGCTTGCACTTTGGCAGATTTAATGCTATATAGTCTGAGCAAACCTGATATTGTTGCGGATTGCTGCGAAGATAGTGCGATCGGCTACAAACAGCATGGTTCCCTTTCTGTTCACGTCTCTGCATTAGAAGAACTAGATCCTTTGCTCAGGCTCTACGAAGGCTGCGCCAACCGCACAATTGGCAGACTTGACGGCGCGACAATTATCAAATTTTACGCTCGCAGACCTCAGATTTCCTATCTATTTTATCCCGATTTTGACACTAACCCGCATCCAGCCCTTCACACTTCTATGCACATAGATTTGCGCGACCTTTCTGTGAGCTATCAAGACTATTCTGATGTGTACAATCCGCCAATTTTAGTGAGAAAAGAAGCTTTTGTTACTGAGAGTTATCCCCATTATGACAAGTTTGCGAAACTCACCCGCCAAGAAGAAAAGTTAGGTATTCTCGATCGTGGCGTAGTTAAGAAACATCGGGAATGGATGAAGTGTTTGGAGGAAAATTGCGTTAAAATTAAGGATCATAAGTTGTTTTGGCGATCGAATGCTGACCCAGAAAAATTGAAAATGCTGCAAAAAGCTGCCTCGGAACGTCAGGCGCGAAAGATTGAGGTTAATGCAGGAAAGAGTGAAGGAACCACAGAGGGCACAGAGAGCACAGAGGAAGGGAAAGAAGAGGAATAGTCATGGAAACAGAGAAAGTTTCTGCCTAACTACCCAAAGTTGGGATTTTAGACATAAAATTTCTGCTTTTGACCCCATGACGGGAAGGGAGTAGTTCCCAAAATCTCAAAATATTGATAGACTTAATCAAAGATATCTTGTTCTGTTTAAAAGGTAGAGCCATGACAAATCAAGAGTTTTTAGGTGAATTTTTATCTCTGCCGGCTGAAGCACAGAGTCAAGTGGTAAGTTTGATCGCCTTTTTAAAACAAAAGTACATATATGATGAACCTGTCTCTTCGTCAGTAAATGTTGATTTAATGAACGATCCATTTATTGGAATGTGGCGAGATCGTCAAGACTTAGGTAGCACTACCTGGGTACGTAATCTCCGAGAAAACGAGTGGTAAAAAGCACATGGCTAGTTCAACTATCATAGATACCGACATAATCATCGATGTTGGTCGTGGTATTCCTGATGCAGTTAATTGTTTGCAAGGACTAAAATAAAGTTCTCGATTACCAATTAGCATAATCACACAAATGGAGCTAATTGTTGGTTGCGCTAACAAGGTAGAGTTACAGACTCTAGAAAAATTTATCCAGCAGTTTGACGTGATTAGAATTGACCAGTCTATCTCAGATAAGGCGGTTGACTTGTTACGGTTGTATCGGCTAAGTCACGGCTTACTAATTGCCGATGGCTTGATCGCAGCTACAGCAATAGTATGGGAGTACCCTTTCATCACTAAGAACCAACGAGATTATCGATTCATTCAAAACTTAAATTTATTGCCATATCCGTAGCAATCAGAAAGCCTAACAATGCGTTGGAGTCGAGTATCGGTATTGGTTTACTTGATGGACGAATTGTAGTTGTTGTCTACACGGAGCTTGATGAGGAAACAGTTCGTATTATCTCCAGGGCGAAAGTCACTGTCTTATGAACGCAGACGCTATGAACAATACCTCACAAACCGACTGGGCGAGAATCGACGCAATGAGCAATGAAGATATCGATACTTCCGATAGTCCACCACTATCGGAGGAGTTCTTTACTAGAGCGCAATTACGAATGCCTCAGTCGGCTATTACTATGCAAGTTCAAGTCGATCCTGAAACATTTGCTTGGTTTCAGGCACAAGGAGAAACTGCCAGCAAATGTCTGTAGCACTTAGGATTTATGCAGATGCACACAAAACCTATCCTGCATTCGTAGCAAAGCCAGCATAGCGACAGCTATAATTATGGTTGGGTTTCATTACCTTCCGACAAAGAATTAGGCTTCTTGCTACAATGTTTTGATACAGTTCAAGTCAGGTAGAATATGTCCCTAATGTAATGAGCGCCCCAGCAAAATTCCAAGCAACCTCTCCTCCTTTCCGTTGGGATGAAGCGGGAGGTATCCGTATAGGTTCGAGTCGAGTCACCCTAGATAGCATACTTGCTTCATACCACAATGGCTCCACTCCCGAAGAAATCGCTATTCAGTATTCAGTTGTTCGCTTAGAAGACATATACAGTACCATTGCTTACTATCTAAACCATCGTCAGGAAATTGACAGTTATTTGGAACAGCGCAGCCAACAATCTCAGCAACTGAGACAAGAACTTTCTCGACAACACAACTTAGTTGATCTGAGACAACGTTTGCTTACTCGTTATCAGTCAAAAGGGGAGTCGATACCAAGTGCGCCTTCTAACTGATGAAAATTTTAATGGAGCCATATTGCGTGGGCTGGTGAGACGTTTGCCTGAATTAGATATTGTTCGTGTCCAAGATGTAGGGCTGATTCACACTGACGATCCAGATATTTTAGAATGGGCGGCTAATGAAGGACGCATCTTACTTACCCCTGATGTGGCCACTATTACGATGTATGCCTACGAGCAGTCAATCAAGGACTACCTATGCTGGGAGTTATTGAGGTTATTGCAACAGCACCCATTGGTAAGATCATTGATGATTTAGAACTATTTATTTGTTGGAGTCAGCCTGATGAATATGAAGGTCGAATTCTTTTCATCCCTTTCCCTTGATATACTTAACCTGCTTATGATGTATATTAATATTAGAAGTACCTCTAACAATCAACTGCGGAGTGGTAAATGAGTCAAAATATTTATCGATTTCAGGGTGATGACCCGGATATAAATCTTGCTAGCAAGAAGGCACGCGAATCATTTAAATATTTTTGGCGTGAGTTGTCATGGGAAAGGCGGCGGATAATTCCTGGGCTGGATATAAGTGCAGTAAAACTTGGATTTCCGACGGGAAAGGTGACGGATTCTGCACCATCAGTTGAACATATGTGGGTGGAGAATGTTAATTTTGATGGTCTGAAAGTTAGTGGAGATTTATTAAACGATCCGAGATGGATAGATGGAATTGGATCGGGCGACCAGATTGTGATGGGCTTCAACGATATCAATGATTGGATATATTCTATTGATGGGATGGTTTATGGTGCATATACTGTTAATGCAATACGGCTTACAATGAATAGCGATCGAAGGCGTGTGCATGATGATGCTTGGGGTTTGGAATTCGGCGATCCGAGAGAAATCCGAATTGTTCCCGATAGCTATTTAAATCAAGAATCAAGAAATAAGGATGAATATGAAATCGGCGAGCATCCAATGAGTGAGAATATGGCTGCAAAAATTGATTCTGCATTAAGTGAAAATCCTACCATTGTAAATCAAATTGATGAAAATGGCTGGACTATGCTGCAATGTGAGGCATTGGCTGGCAACTTAACTCCTGTTAAATTATTATTAAAGTATGGCGCTGATAAAATGATTAAGAATCCTGATGGGTTGACGGCGATTGACTTGGCGGAAGTGATGAAATGGAATAAAATTACTGATTTTCTAAGATAATCGGTGGGGCTTATAATAGGGAATTGTTTACCGGGTACAAGAGCCGCAACTTATTTCAGCACGTAAAGCAACTCGTCAGGAGAGGGCAGAGTATGAAGGTTGAAGCATTAAAGCAGCGATTAAACCGCAACCGTCCAATGACTAGCGTGACGATTCGTATGCCCGAAGATGTTGTGGAAGATTTAAAAAAAGTTGCACCATTGTTGGGTTTTTCGGGTTATCAGCCATTAATTCGTGCTTATATCGGTCAAGGTTTGCGCGTTGATTTAGAACGATTTGAGAGCGAGACAGTAACAGCCTTAGTAGCAAGTTTGAAGCGTCGAGGTGTCAGCGATGCAGTGATTGATGAGGCATTAAAGGAAGTCGTTCGTGCTGAGTCCTGTTAATTGTGTCTAGCCAGCAGCATCTCATATCCAACCCGTTGACATCGGAATTATTCATCTCTCTCTTCTGCAGACTCTGCGCCCTCTGCGCCCTCTGCGGTTAAATCATTCCCATACAATCGGAATTGATACCATTACAAAAGTCACTGTCTCATAAACGCAGACGCAACCATCCTACTTTTGACAAAGCAGTTCGCCTCGGACAAGAATGGCGTAAGTCTGCTGAATAGCTCAATACCTGCACGCGAGCCAAAAACCCGGTTTCTGCGTGAATATCTCAAGGGATTATCCACGATTTTTCCTAGAAACCGGGTTTTTTAGGTTGATAGTGCGTAAGTCCTGTTAAGCAAACTTAATCTTCAAATAATCATCCTCCATCTTCGCCCCCGAAGGTTGCAGTGCCGCTAAAGCTTGCGGCAACACCAAATTACGGCGGTGATTCCCAATCCGAACATTCAACTCATCTCCCGTTTTGGTCAACTGGATCTGATCCTTAGCAATTCCGGGCAAATACAGTTCAAGACTATATTGATTGTTTTCCTGCACGATCTTAATCGTATTTTCTTTGTAATAAACTTGACTTGGATCTTCGTCTTTGTAAAGCGTTTCTTTCAACCGTTCCAAAGCTGGCAAACCGCACATTTCTTCGGAATAAAGTGGCACCTCCTTAACTGGCAGCGGCATGAAATCTGAGTGAATTTCCTGACGGTACTGTTCCTGGCTTTCTTTCCACCGTTTAAAAAATGGGTCAGTTACTTCTGCGGGAATAATCCGGTTAGCTACTACTAAATCTGTGGCTACATTGTACAAACTCAAATAGGCATGAGCCCGCAGAGACTCTTTAATTACCATTTTTTCTGGATTGGTAACTAACCTTACCGAAGTCACAGTATTGTCAGTTAAAACCTTTTCCAAAGCTTCGATTTGCTCGTAAAATTCGTAAGGTGCATCCATCACCTCTTTGTCTGGTAAAGAAAAACCCGCAATTGGTCTAAAAATAGGTTCAACTAAAGGTCTAAGGGCAGCAGATATACCTTGCAGCGGCTTGTAAAATTTTCTCATGTACCAGCCACCAACTTCCGGCAAACTTAGCAGTCTTAATGCTGTGCCAGTCGGAGCAGAATCGATAATTAAAACATCAAATTCGCCTTCGTCGTAATGCCGCTTCATTCGCACTAAACCGAAGATTTCATCCATTCCTGGCAAGATGGCTAATTCTTCAGCTTGCACCCCTTCGAGCCCCTGCGCTCGCAACACTTGAGTAATGTAGCGCTTAACTGCTCCCCAATTGCCTTCTAATTCCCTGAGAGCGTCTAATTCTGCTCCCCACAAATTCGGTTTCACCAGCCGTGAATCGTGTCCGAGTTCCATGTCAAAGCTGTCGGCTAAGGAGTGAGCGGGATCTGTACTCAGCACTAGGGTTTTGTATCCCAATTCGGCACAGCGCAGCCCTGTCGCAGCGGCTACGGAGGTTTTGCCGACGCCGCCTTTTCCAGTCATTAATATTAAGCGCATTGATTGTTTAGCTCGCCTGAAAGTAGTTTACTCCTATATTGTAACGTTATGTAACGGGAATTAATTTTGTGGGGAATTAATTTGGGCGATCGCGCCGCACTTGACACAGTGCATTTCCTGTGATGCACTAAATTTGTACAATGTCAATAGATGGTTGAGTTGAGAGGGCGATCGCACTTAATTTGTAGGTCTTCAAAAAGGGCGATCGCACTTAATACTTATTCAATAAAAGGCGACATGATATAATATCAATTAGCAACTCAATTTCCACCAATTTTAAAATAAAAGTATTCGCCCATGCAACTCGAAGACTATTTTGACTTTCAGCGGCCCGATGATATTCGGATCAAAGGAACGCGAATCGGCATTGAAACCATCCTCTATGATTTCATTCATCGCGCTCGCACTCCCGAACAAATTACTCAAACTTATCCATCTCTTAACTTGGAACAAGTTTATGCTACTATCCTTTACTATCTGCATAATAAAGAGACCGTTAGTAACTACATTGCTGATTGGTTGGAGTGGAGTCATCAGCAACTTAAAGAACAAGAGCTTAACCCGTCTCCCTCTGCTATCCGCCTGAGAAAACTAAGAGCAGAAAGAGAGGTTGTTAAGAAAGCATAATGCCTTTAAAATATTTGCTGGATGAAAATGTAGATCCGATCTACAAAGTGGGATTAAGTCAAATTGAGTCCGATCTAATCGTTTGGGCTGTGGGTGAACCTCACTGTCCCCCTAGAGGTACTTTAGATCCCGAAATTTTATTTTGGTGCGAGGAGTATAATTTTATATTGGTGACGAATAACCGTAAATCTATGCCTGTCCACTTAATCGATCGCATCAACGAAGGTCGTCATATACCAGGCATTTTTATTCTCAATGTTAAGTTAACTATAGGGCAGAATGTTGATGAGTTAATTTTTTTAGCACAGGTATCTTTTGAAGGTGAATATCAAGACCAAATTATTCATTTGCCTCATAGTTATGTTTTAGGCTCGCCATAGTAGATTGCCCTAAAGCATAAGACTTGAGAAACCGGGTTTCTTAAAGATATCTGGTTTTAGCCAACAGTTTCTAAGCAGAAACCCGGTTTCTTTGATAGTGCGTAAGTCTTAATTTATTTAGACTTGGGATGATCTTGACACACTTTTAACTTTTCTTTTTCCTCTGGACGAGTAACGAAATAATCCTTTAACCAATCGCACCCTGTCGCTAATAGTTCATCTAAGTTCTGATTGCGCCAAATCATCACTTTTCTACCGCCAGTGGCTATATATTTCCCATCTGGGCTAAATTGGATTAACCCTTGACCTTGTTCGGGTACTGTATATTTAGCAATTAGTTTTCCGGCTATACTCCAGATGCTTAATTCATTGGGATAACCTAAAAAAGCAATTTGCTGACTATCTGGGCTAAAAGTCAAGGCATTAGCAGATTGTTGTAATTTAATTTGATTAATTAATTTGCCAGAAAAGTCCCATATCTTGATTGAATAATCTGCACCAGTTGTTACTATTAATTTGCTGTCTGGACTAAAATAGGCATCCATAATACTTGCTTGATTATCTAAGTTAATAAGTTTATTGCTATTTATATTCCTTAAGTCTAATTCTTTTCCTGCCCTATCCCAGGTTGCCAGATATTTACTATCAGGACTAAATTTTGCGGTGTTTCCTAGCGTGAGATCGGTTGTATCAAAAAATCTAAATTTTTCACGAACAATGTTTTTTTCTTCTATCTTATCATTGCGGCATTTTACTTTGATTTTGACAGTAGTACCCGCTTCCCCCTTAAGAAAATCATAAGCTTTCCATGCTTTATGTTTGAAATCAGACACTTGATGACCATTTATCTCTAAAATTATATCACCAATCCTTAAGCCAGCTTTCATGGCTGTGGAATTTTGCCAAACATCAAGTATTTTTACTCCGTAAGCACGTTTTAAACCTTCCGTAAATGTTTCTTCTACAGAATGATCCAAGTAAATCGCTATCATTGAATGTTCTTTGCCATTAGCTGAGAATTTATTATTAACATCTAACGGATTGAGTAAATTTCCAGAAGCATCCCAAAGTTTACCCATACCTGATGTGATAGTAAGAATATATTGACCATTTGGACTAACTACTACTCGCCCAATTACTTCAGGTAGAGAATCATACTTTAATTGCTTGACTTCTTGGGTCGATAAATTCCATAGACGGAGAGGATAAGATGACTCTCCATTTGATTTACCCAAATTATCAAAATTAAATCCTTGTGTGATTATTTTGCTGCCATCAAAACTAAAGCCATAATTCCTATCGCCTAGATACTCTCCAAAAGAAAACGCTTGTAATACTCTTTCTTCATTGCCCACGGTAGTTTTAATTTCTGAAATCAACTTTCCTATTAAATCGTATTTTTGTACGCCTTCTTTGGTAATAAAAATAATATGTTTTCCGTCAGGAGATGGGACAACGAAAGTATCTCCAACGTCAAGTGTCTTAATCTCTTTCTGTTGCCAGTCCCAAATATCAAACGCCTGATTATATAAATCTTGAATTAAAAGCTTTTGACCATCTGCACTAAATTGTAATTTTATCATTGTCTGAAAATTAGTGCCATTTAGACCTACATTTTCATAATTCTTAGGCAGTTCTGTAACATAATTTTTAACTGTACTAAATAATTTGAGTCCTTCAGTCCCTGAAACAAAAATTGTTTGACCATCACGACTATAGCTTAAGCTGAAACCAAACAGTGCGCTTATTGTCTGTTGGTTAATTAGTTTTCCTGATTCAGTATCATACAATTTGATCGCTCCTTCGCCCGGCATAACTGTAGCAACTTGTTGACCATTAGGACTAAAACTAACATCACAATTGGCACCAACAAATCCTGAAAATTTGAAATCTGCAATTTTTTTCCCTGATATATTCCAAAGTCTAGTTACAAAAATCATTGTTTGAGATGAATCAATATCTACTCCTAAAGTTATAAATTTCTGTCCATCAGGACTCATCGAGATTTTAATAATTTGATTAGTATTAGCTTTGAATTCTCGGATTTTTTGTAGCATTTTTAAGCTCCAAAATTGCACCATTCCAACAGCATTACCTATAGCAACTTCTTGACCATTAGCAGTAAAATCTAGACTTTGTATAGTCCCACCGCCATTGATTGAAAACTCTTTGGTCTTCTGACCTGATAAATCAAAAAACTTTACTTCTGTACCCATTTTTGATGCCACAACAATGTACTGATTATCTGGAGTAAACTTAACTATATTAGCTCCTATATAGGAAGTTTTTGTCTTAACTATTTGTTTGCCAGATAAATCCAAGATATATAATGTCTCCTTATCATTAACAGTAGCAATATATTTGCCATTAGGACTCATTGCTAAATCCTGAACACCTTCATTTTCTGGCTCATCCCATTCAGCGACTTTTTGACCTGATAAATTCCAGATAATGACCTTACCATTCTTAGCACTTAATGAAATAACTTTTTGTCCATCAGGAGTAACACTCACCTTGTTAATGGTGACATTATTACTTTTAAACTCATTTTTTTCTCGAATATTGCTCGTAATAGTCTGTAAAGCTAATAAGGGGCTAGTCGTTGGATAATTTGCTAATGGTTCACCATCTTTTACTAATTGTTTAAGCTTATATCCGGCTTCCAATGCGATCTTTAAAGCATTGATTCCACCTTCTCCCGCCTGAAATTGACTGATAGCTAAGTTGCCCAAATTATCACTTTCTCGAATCAGGCTTTGTCGTTCCCGCTCTGCTTGCTCCTGCTCCCGTAAAAGTTGCCCTTGTAAAATAAACTCCTGCACATCAGAACGTAATTGCTCTCCCCGTTTCCCTAGCCAATCTAATGCCACATCTAAAGGTAAACCTCGCAATAAAATATCATTGCTTTTATCACAATTTAACCACTGTTGTACTAATCCCTGAATCTGTACTTCCCAAATTCTAAACTGCCTTTCGTCTGTCATCCATGTAACTAACTCTGGCCAATTTTCAATTAATGCCTCATGAATAATTTCTACAGTTTCTACTTGGGTTTCTCGATCCAGATTAGTCACTACTAGCCGCTCATTTGCTAATTTCTGCACCACACCCCAATTCTTGGCAAAATCATTACGAGTCGCTAAACAGCGCGTATCCTCGTTTCGTTGCCCAGGTTGCACCAGCCTAATAAAAATCCATTTAGCTTGCTCTCGCTCCTCTTCATTCAATCCTAAATAAACCCGATCGGCATATTGACTTAAAGCAGTTTTCACGCTGCCAATATCGTTATAAACTTTATAAGAGAGAATGCGCTGATGTTGTTTTTTCCATAACTCAGTCAAAGCAAATTGCAATAAAGGTAAAGCCTCTGGCGCACGATCTATATCGTTGATAATTTTCTGGACTAAACCATCTTCATATTTCACCGATCGCTTTTCTGCGGGAAACTCTATAGCCTCACTCAATTCATCATCATTCATCGGTAATAATAGCTTAATACGATCCTGCAATTTTTCACCAAAAGGACGATAATTTGAGGCTGTTCCTAAAAAATCGGCTCGCAATGTAATTACTAAATTAAATGCGGGAGCGCGATCGATCGCATCTAATAAACTATCTAAAAAAGGCTGGCTCTCGGAATAGAGAGTATATAACTCTTCAAATTGATCGATAATTAAAACCACTCGACGAGATGACTGTTGCGCGATATTTGTTAAATATTGAGTTAAATTATGTTTCGATGATTTTAACTCAATATCCATATCTATTTCGTTGAACTTATTAGCAGGTTCTCCGGTTTCTGTAGTCCGATTAATTGCTGTAAGTACAAAGGCGATCGCAGCAGCTAACGAAGCAAAACAATCATTACCAGGACGTATTTTTAAAATTTGATAATTGAGTTTTCTTAATTCCGGAATTAAGCCTGCTAATACCACTGATGATTTACCACTACCAGACGCACCCACTACCGCAGTCAATTTTTGACGCTTCACTAAGTTAAATAATTCTTGGGTAAAAGATTTACGACCAAAGAAAAATTCTCGATCAGTTTCTTGGAAAGCAGCCAAACCCTGATAAGGATTAGGGGGAATTACTAAATCAAACCAATGTAAAGGATTTGCTACTGGATTTTGACAAATTACAGGTAAAGCGCTAATTCCTGGATATTGCGTCTTTTCTAAGGGAAGTAATCTATCCTTAGTTAATCTCATCGCCTCATACAAAGATACTCCCTTCATAAATTCCTCAAAGAAATATCCTAAAAATATCGGTGCTACAGGTGCGGGTAAAAGTTCCCGCATGACAATAACTTGGGATAAATATAACTTTTCCCCTTCCCCTAATTGATAGGCTAAACCCAAACCATCACAAGAATTAAAAATGACTAATTTTAATCCTCGTTCAATGGCTTGATTAAAATGACCTCTAAGATTGCTAATTGTTAACTTTTCCGTATCACTTAAAGCAAATTCCCCGATTGTGCCATGCTCAGTCTTGCTATGACCATTAAAAATTATAATATCCCAATATTCTCTCCATAAGCCTTCATCTAATTCAGCTAAATTAGTCACAATTCTAATCTCAATATTAGCTTTAGCTAACCTCTGAATTTCGCCTTGAATATTGGCATCTTTACCAAGAATTGTCAAAATTCTAATTTTATTACTTGGGAGATTAATCTTAACATCTCTTTTCTGAAAATTCGGCGAAATTAATCCAATTTCTGTTCGCAAAAATTCTTTTAATAAATCCCATTTCGTCCAAGGCATTTTTCGCAGATATTCATCATTATTCTCAATTAAAATTCGATGATCTGCATTTTTTGATTGACCTAAATCCTGCCTTAAAGTTTCTATGATATTGCTAAATTCTAGTAAATTTAACCAGCGATTAAAATTTTTAATTAACTGATTTTCACAAGATACACAAGCATTATAATCTGTTTGTTTTTGGTTCTCGGTCTGCTGGATATCAGGATTAGTAATAACAGCCCGTCCCTTGATGACAAAAGTGGCAGGGCCATTATCTGTTGATGACTGGCCAACTACTTCAAGATAGTTATGATAACTGCTTAAATACTTTCCATAAGCCTCTTTCCAGCTTTCATAAAGTATGATTAAATCTGGTGCGGGCGGTAGCTTACCATCCGCACCAGCAATCATATTAAGGCTAGGGGAATCACCGGGCCAAATTTTCAGATTAACGGTAAAACCTTGGCCAAAATCACCCTGAAAATTAAGAATACAGAGACTCATAACTTTTCTAGTCATAAGAATATTTTGCTAGGATAGCAGAGATTTTGCCTTGGCAAAAATTCAGTAACAAATTTTGAATTATTGTTACATTTTTTTACACCACAAAATCTTCCGTAATCTCAGCTTCACCCAAAACCAAATTTACCACCAACTCATCCCCCGGCTCCGCCTCAAATTCATACTGAATATATTGATCGGCACTGCGGCTGGTGATCTCTTTAAAAATTTCCCCTTCTACCAAAAGAATTAATTGGAGATCGGGGGGTAAATGAGGTATATCGGCAGTTGGAAAAACCTTCAAATTAACAATCACCCGCTCCGCATCTTCACGGGTTAAACTCACCAGAAGAATCACTGTATGAGTGATTAAATCTATTTGTAAGTTAATCCGTTTAGCGCGTTTTACTGGTTCAGAAAAATAAGCAGGTCTTAATTGTTGCGGAGTGAGTAATTCTTCTACAGTTTGCCATCCTGCGGTAAAAGTATTCTGAAACCATTGAGTTAAATTGACCTGATTAGGGATCATAGTTATACTTTTTGAGCTTTCATCTTGTTCAATCTGTGAACAAGTGTCAATATCTAAAACAGTAACTTCTAATATTTTCTCTAATTCTCCCGATTCTTGAAGTTGCAATAAAGCATCAATAATTTCGTAATTGCCTTCAAATTTTATAACTGTATTGCCATCTTCATAATCATATTGATAATTGGGAATATTCATCATCTTTCTCCTTTTTAGTGGTAGAATAAAATATAACTTTGTTGGTCTACTATTCTTTAGTAAGGGACTTAATCAGTTGAGATAATAATTGTTCTACTTCTTCTTTATTTTTTATGCCCGGAATTTTTATGGTAATATCGGCGGGTGTCTGACCAAGACTGTCAGATATGAGTGCCAATCTGTATTTTTGCTTTTCTAAATACAGTCTTACCTGCGCCCAATTAGTGATTTTTTTTCCAATTATAACTGATACATAACGATAAATCGTTCGGGACAAAGTTGGTGTTACATTAGCAATATAAAACCTTTTTGATATATTTTCTGTGTCCATTCCATATAAAAGTAAAAATAAATAGCATTTTTCATGGTCGTCAAGTTCTTTTTTATCACGGATATCTGGTTGTTGATTATATTGTTCATGCCAAGATTGCCAATCAGCTTTTGATTCTGAAATGGCTAAAATGATGCTTTTAGCCATTTCAATATCTTCTAAAATTTTTTCGATATCCCACTCTTTTTCTACAAAAGCACATTCTTTACAAAAATCTTTAGGCTTTGACACTGAAGATTGTACTAAAGATTCTCCAGGTTTTGAATTTAAAGGGCATTTTTTTTGAGCCATCAAAAAATATCCTCACTAATTTTTAATCATTTAATGATGACTACTGATCTAACTTTTACCAAGCAACCATAGTTGCAAAATCTCAACCTTAGTTGCTGAATTTTCAGAAGACTTATAGCCATCCTCTATCGTAAAAATTGAATCAGAAAGGGTTCGGGTTCACCGAACCTAGAAAACTACATAAGTTAGAGGTGAGCTATCACTCTTGATTCTACCAGAGTCTCTATACCAGCACAAGTCCCTCCCCCGACGACAATCGTGGCGTTGGGTGTTGGCGACGTATTTCACGTCAGACCTCAGTCCTATTTTACTACCGGACGGGTCTAATAATTTAAGTGACACCCACCGAGCGAGCTTTGAAAAAATTTCTGAAACCAACAAAAGGAGACATTTTCTATGTGGAACTGGATGAAAAATTTATGGACCAGTGCAAAGCACTTAGTAGCCGCAATCTTTTGGGCTTTCATGGAATGGATTCTCTTCTTAATTGAAGTAGCTTATATTGCTTTCATAACGTCTGTGATATTGACGTACTTTCCATACGCTTACCTGCTTCACTTCATGTTTTATGTGCTTGATGGTGTGGCAGTTGTGGAAATATTTAACCCTCGTGAGTCCCAAGGAAGATCGAAAATTCTCAAGTTTGAAAAAGCACCTTCTGGAGTTCCTATACCAAGCAAAGAACAGGCTGACGTATTGATTGCCAGGAGAGGCTAAATGACTGTTTTTTAAGTTCACCCATCTACTAATTGTAAGGAGATAAAAATCATGCCACGCGCTAATCAAAGTCAGAATCCACGCACCAGTAAAAGTCAGAAGATTTTTCTGACCGTTACCTTAGAATCAGCCCACCGTGATAGCAAATTAAAACAAATTCAAATCATCGGTGTCCCCGGTCAAAATCAAAATGGTCAGTACATCCTCACTGAGGCAATGTCCTGCTTTTTTGATGATACGATAGGCCGTCCGATCTTTGCTGCTAGTCGGCAGATTACTAACCTAGATTCGCAAAAGCTTACAATCTGGCTATATCCAACAGATGAAGATTCTCTGGGATATCAAGTTCCAACAATTGATGACCGAGACTTAGAGATTAAATCAAACATTCCTGAATCCAACCTGAAATTAATCTATGTCTTAGACAATGATTTGAAGGGGAATGAATATCGACGGTGGAAGAAAACATCTGAGGATATTTTTACACCGCTATTCAGGAAGTTTGTTGCTCCCCCTCAGTTACCCAGTTCTTTTTCCTTTAACCCCTTTGGTTCTGTCATAGAATCTTTGGATTCTCGCATAGATCCTTACGCAAAGATGAAGCGAGAACTCTTTTTCGATGCCTTAATCATTCAAGTTGATTAATGCAAACATTTGTCCAAAAAGTAGGGACATAGCAGTGCTGTGTTCCTACTATCCAAACTACAAACAAACAAAAAACTATGCCAAGACCTGACAAGCTCAATGGATTTCTGAAGGCTACTGCTAAACTTCATGCTCTTAATGGGAAAAGCCATTCTAGCCAAGTCCCCGAAGAAAAAGAGCCTGAAACTCTTAATAAATCTTCAGAGCCACCTATATATCTGACAGCTTTCTTGAGAACGCCAAAATATTCCCTAGAGAGTTTTATATTCCCTACAGAAAAAGCTCAACAGCAAGTTAAGAGAGTTTTGGCTGAGATTACACATCATGACCTCATTTACAATATTTGGGGTATGGGTGAAAAACATCCAACAGATGTGGGACTGTCAATCAATTGCTATGGACTTCCCGGCACGGGAAAAAGTATGCTACTTGAAGTGATGGCTCATAGCTTAGGGCTAAAAGTTTTGGAAGTCCCCTCAACCGCATCTAAATTTGTAGGTGTCTCTGAGGAAATCATTCAGGAAATCTTTGCCTTTGCGACAACTCACAACGCATTTATAGTTTGGAATGAAGCGGACAGAGATTTTGGTAAACGGCTAGAGCAAGTGAGTCAATCAGCCGATGCAGGCATTAATTCTGCTCGCAGTATTTTGCTTGATCAACTCTCTTCTTATAAGGGTGTTATTGGCTTAACTACCAATTTAGTGCATAACTATGATTCAGCTTTTGTTAGTCGGATTCGTTTCGAGATTCAGCTTGATTTACCTGACGTAGAAGCACGGGCTAAAATTTGGCAAGCTCAGATTCCGAATCAGTTGCCTCTTGATGATTCAGTAAACTTTACGCAACTAGCTGCACAGTTTGATGAGATTTCAGGACGGGATATTAAGAAAGCTGTTTTGAATGGTGTAGCAAGTGCCGCAAGTGAAGAAAAATCAGACATTGAGAAGCGCGTTACCCAGTCTCACTTTATAGAGGCTATGGAGGAAGTAATTGCAGGCAAAAAAGCTGCTGACAAGGGAACTGAAATTAACACCTGTCACGGGGAATGTTGAGCTACCACCTCAACCATCCATTGAATCTAAACCGCCAGCCTCTGCGGCCCAGGAGCAGTCTCAACCTCCAGAATTTACAACATAAACGTTGTTCCAGTAGCTGCACAAGTGGTTGCTGTCGGGGCCTTGATTTGTTTGCTGTACTTTAAATTTTAGTAGCAAGCATATTTTCAATTCTGTTGTCTTCTCCCATTTCTAAGAATCAGGACTTACGTTTATGGGGCTAGAAACCGGGTTTCTTCCTTCTCCTAGAAACCGGGTTTCTTTGCGTAAGTCCTGAGAGTTGAAAAAGCTCGGCGAAATACCACTGTTGATATCGACCTGTTATGGGTCGATTTTTTATTGCTAAAAAAACAAAGCATAATCGTCAAACATTAGGTTTCACAGGAAACACCAATTGTTTGAGCACATCCAAGCGCGAACAGTCCCAATAATCGATGTGAGAAACAATTAAACCGTCGCTGTTGACTTTAAGTTCACTTCTACCGGCGATCGCCATTTTAGGTTTCCAAGGTAGCGGTGCGAGCCAGCTCAGAGTCCAGCGAGTGTCTATAGTATCTCCCGACTGCGAAATCCCGTGCAAATCGAGATTTACATCCTGAAAAAAAGTCCCCATAAACCCGATCATTTTGCGGTAGCGATCGACTCCTGTAAATCGATTCACCGGATCTTCAAAATAAACATCTTTTGCATAGATGCTGTAAGTCTGATTATCGGGAAATCTTTGATAATCGTCTTTGAGAATTTCCAGAATGTCCATTTCGAGCGATCGTTATTCTTGTATTATTAGAATATAACTTTAACACAATAGATTTAAAATCCGCAATTTTCGTCCAAATTGTGATAGTATATCAGGTTATTTACTACCTTGCCAACTTTCAACTTAACATTACAACTATGATTGACCTCTACACTTTTACTACCCCGAACGGTCGCAAAGTCTCGATCATGCTCGAAGAAATAGGTTTACCCTACAACGTGCACGTCATCGATATCACAAAAAACGACCAATTTAGCCCAGAATTCATCGCAATCAACCCCAACAGCAAAATTCCGGCGATAGTCGATCGAGATAACGCCATCACCGTCTTCGAGTCCGGCGCTATTCTGATCTATCTTGCCGAAAAAAGCGGCAGATTTCTGCCCACAGACAAACAAAAATACTTTCAAGTTATGGAATGGCTGATGTTTCAAATGGCCAGCGTCGGCCCGATGTTTGGTCAGCTAAACCACTTCAAACGCTTTGCACCCGAACAAATTCCCTATGCGATTGGGCGCTACGAAAAAGAAACCTTGCGCCTCTACGGAGTATTAGACACTCAACTAGCAAAATATGAATACATTTGCGGCGACTATTCTATTGCCGACATTGCTACCTATCCCTGGGTTGCTATTTACGAATTTCAAGGATTAACCCTCGACAACCACCCCCACCTCAAACGTTGGGTAGAAACCTTGCAGAAGCGTCCCGCCGTTGAGCGCGGAATGGCAGTTGGCGTAAGTCCTAACTGAGAATTAAACTTGATGAGCGGTCACAAGCTATTTGACTGTAGCTCAAAATCCGGTTTGACACTGCCATGACTTGCTAACCATTGATAAACTTGCAGCATCTGCTGAGCTTTAACATCCCAGGAATAGTGATTCATGGCGTAATTGTGGGCTGCAATGCCCATGCGTGCAACACGAGGGCGATCGGCGACAAGCTGTTCGAGTTCTGCGGTAAAATTTTTTACCAGTGTGTCAAAATTACTTATAGGAACTTTAATCCCCCGATCGGGCTCTACCAGCGCACCGGGTCCGCCGTAGTCAACTACAACACAAGCCATACCGCAGGCCATTGCCTCAACCACAACGCCAGCCCCCAGTTCGCGAATCGAGGGAAAAGCAAAAATCTCAGCTTGGCGCATCAATTCTCCCACTTCAGGTTGGGTTTTTTGACCTAAAAGTTTAACGCAGTTGCCTAAATTGTGTTCTGCGATTAATTGTTCTAGTCTAGGACGTTCGGGTCCGTCGCCAACAATCGCTAATTTATGCTGCTGCAAAATCGAACTGTTAGCGAAAGCGCGAATGACAACTTCTGGCAATTTATAGGGAACTAGCCTGCCGGCAAACAGTACCGTCACTTGTTCGCTGCTAGAGCGTTGGGGCAGCTTAAACAATTCGGGATCGATGCCAACTTCGGCATAATTAATTGTCTTCGCTCTCGCTGAGGCTGGCAAATCTACGATCGTGTGATCGAATGCCGCCAGAATTCCTGCTGAACGTTCATAAGTAGAGCGGTAAAAAGGCATTAACCTGTAAGCATTTCGCACATAGCTCAACCACTCACGTTCCCGCTTCAACTCTGTTGTGAAAGCTTTCGGCCAAGGCAGCCCGCCGTTGAGAGGCCCAAGCAAAAAAGGAATAGGACTCCAAGCTGCCATAGGACTTGGCTGCGTGGGCGACATCGGGGTAATCCGGTGAACGACATCGAAATGCCCGCTTTGCAACTCTTGCTTGTAGCGCTGCCATACTTCCCACTCAAAGGCGAGATAGCTGAAATAACCTAGCGCTGTCCTAATAGTCCAGGATTTTTCTGAGCCACCGGTTAGTAAATTAGCTAGATTTTGAATGGGAACCGCAACATTTTCTGTATCTAGATAAACGACTTTAGCCTTACCCATCCCGACTTTATCGATATTGGGTTTATTCCGAATTTGAGTAACAACCGTAGCCTCAACATAATGGCTTATTGCACGCGCAAATTTATATCCAACCACGGGTAAAGAAGGCCACTCAGGATTGCAAACATCCGCCAGAATCAAAACCCGCATCGTATCAGTTTGCTCTTTGTTTTTCATAAAAACTCCAGTATCTGTACAATTTGTCATAATAATTATTCGCGAGATTGGTTTAGGAGAACTTCCCTGCGCTTGCCCCCTTGCTTGCCTACCCTAACTAATTATTCGCTCATGAGTGAGAATTGCTCTGGGACTCAAGAACTTTATAACACCGCTATCCCTATCTTGGCAAGTGTACCAATACATAGAAGATCGCGGTGTTGTTTTAAAGATACTGGTGATTCAGGATTGGAATGATTCTCTGACCTGCTTCCAGCACTCAATTGTTGGCGCACCGAGGAACTCAATCGGCGAAATGCTTAATAATCGCCTCAGCAAACTCCGAACACTTCAACTCAGGCACCGGCGGCTCCATCAACCTCGCCAAATCATAAGTAACTTCACCGTTAGAAATTGCCGCTCCCAAACCCTTCTTAATCAAGTCTGCTGCTTCCTGCCATCCCATGTATTCTAACATCATCACCCCGGACAAAATCAGGGAACCGGGATTGACTTTATCCAAACCAGCGTGTTTCGGTGCAGTGCCGTGAGTCGCCTCAAAAACTGCACATTCATCACCAATATTCGCACCGGGGCCCATGCCCAATCCACCGACAATAGCGGCGGCCGCATCGGACAAATAATCCCCATTCAGATTCATGGTAGCCAAAATCGAATACTCGGCCGGTCGGGTTTGAATTTGTTGGAAAATACTGTCAGCAATTCGGTCGTTGACCATGATTTTTTCTTTCCACTGGCCGCTGCCGTGACTGTCCCAAATTGCAAACAGAACGTCGGCTACTTCTTGACGAATTTTGGCTTGTTTTTCTGGGGTCAAAGCATCGTATCCTGGGTCTATTTGGCGAGCATTATCTTCTAAGCTAATGTCGGGATTTTTTTCTTTGTTGCCCAGAATCCAAGACTCTCTTTCCGTTACGCACTGTTCGCGAAATTCGGTGGTTGCTAATTCATAACCCCAATCTCGGAAAGCTCCTTCGGTATATTTCATGATGTTGCCTTTGTGCACCAAAGTCACTTGCTGCTTATCTTTCGGCAACCGTAAAGCGTGGGTAATGGCCCGCCGTACTAAACGCTGAGAACCTGTTTTGCTAATGGGTTTAATTCCGATGCCAGAATCGAGGCGAATTTGTTTTTTGCCATGTTCGGGTGTTGCGGGAATTAACTCATTATTGAGATATTCAATCAATTTCTTGCCGATTTCGCTGCCTTTGGCCCATTCAATTCCGAGGTAAATATCTTCTGTATTTTCCCGGTAAATAATTACATCTAGGAGTTCAGGGGTTTTGTGTAGCGATGGTGTTCCAGCATAATATTTGCAGGGCCGCACGCAGGCGTAAAGGTCAAAGATTTGCCGCAAAGCTACGTTTAGCGATCGAATGCCGCCCCCGATTGGGGTTGTCAGTGGCCCTTTGATGGCGACTCCGTATTCTTTGATGGCGTCTAAGGAATCCTGGGGCAGATATTGGTAAGTACCGTAGACATCGCAGGCTTCGTCGCCTACATAGATTTTAAACCAGTTGATTTTTCGATCGCCACCGTAAGCCTTTTCTACCGCAGCATCCATGACTTTCTGGGATGCAGGCCACAAGTCAACGCCCGTACCGTCGCCGCGAATGAAGGGAATAATTGGGTCATGGGGGACGATCGGCGAACCATCTTTGAAAGTAATTTTAGAACCAGTTGTCGGGGCTACAATCTTTTCGTACATATCTTAACAGCGCGGATAGGAATGTTCCCTATTTTGCCACGATTATCTGCCTAAACCTCCACCAATCCTAAATATTTGTATAAATTTAAGTGGGATTTTTGGGCGATCGGCTGCCCGTCACTGTGACTTTTGGGCGATCGCCAATTTCAACCTCAATTTAAAAAAGTAGCAAAGATAGCAGAAGTTTCTCTCAAATCTCCCTCTCTATCTTTCAGCGCTACGGTTGAGAAGATGCTGGAAACAAGTCAGTGGATTTTAGATTTTAGATTTTAGATTTTTAGATTTACTCCACACATGAATCTGGGAGGTTGAACCTTAGTCTAAAATTTTGAACGCCTCGCGACTTTTGTCGGAAAGTTGTATGCGTTTTTGGGTGGGGTCAAAATGGTGATTGTAGCCGCCGATGAACGCAAATAAACGCCGATTATTTTCACAACTTTTGCCTTTATTTGCGATATTTTTCCTTCTGCATATTCTTTTTGACTACCCACAAAATACACCAAATGACAATAATCACCACAACTATTTTGGAAACCGGGCCCAGATATTCCTCTACAAGTGTATAATTTTCCCCTAGTTTATATCCGGCAAAAGTCAGGAAACTTACCCATAAAAGAGTGCCACCTGTTGAGTATAGTAAAAAAGGAATTAAAGGCATATTATTGATGCCAGCGGGCAGGGAAATTAGGGTGCGAACTCCCGGTACGAGGCGACACAAAAACACGGCTTTGTTGCCGTGTCTGTTAAACCATCTATTTGCTTTGTCAATATCGGCACCCGATACTGTGATCCACTTGCCGTATTTGTCGGCTAAATTCCTCAAGCGTTCTTCGCTCAATAATTTACCCGCATAGTACCAGGGAAACGCCCCCAGAATTGTACCGATTACTCCTGCTGCGATCGCCGGCGCTAACTCCATATCATCACCCTTTGAGGCCGTGAATCCTGCCAGCGGCATAATCAATTCTGAGGGTATGGGGGGGAAAAGATTTTCTAAAAACATCAACAGGCCAATCCCGAGATAGCTCATCGACTGCATTGTGTTAGTGATCCATTCAACCATTTTGATTTAATAATTGGTAATAGGTACTTTGTATTTTGCTCGTTTTTGATCGTTCCCCGGCTGTGCCTGGGAACGCATATAAGCGAGGCTCTGCCTCAACTCCCCATGAGGGAGGCAGAGCCTCCTTGTATTCATTCCCCGGCACAGCCTGGGAACGATAAACGATGATTAAGTGCCCGAAGTCCAAGAGTTTGTGTACTCAATTTGTTCGGCAGTCAAGGTATCAATGTGAATACCCATTGCTTCCAATTTGAGACGGGCAATTTCTTTGTCAACTTCTACGGGTATTGAGTGAATACCCGGCTCTAGTTTGCCTTTGTTCGTAACTAGATATTCGCAGGCTAAAGCTTGGTTAGCAAAGCTCATATCCATCACGGCGCTGGGGTGTCCTTCGGCTGCTGCCAAGTTGATCAAACGGCCTTCGCCCAACACAATAATCGACTTGCCATTATTGAGGTGATATTCTTGAGTGAAAGACCGGACTGTTTTCACGTCGGTGCTTTTTGCGCCGAGGGATTTGAGGTCAATTTCAATGTCGAAGTGACCGGAATTGCAAACAATTGCGCCGTCTTTCATTGTGTCGAAATGTTCGGCACGAATGACGTGTTTGTTGCCGGTAACGGTAATGAATATATCTCCGACTGTTGCTGCTTCGTCCATCGGCATGACGCGGAAACCGTCCATCACTGCTTCGATCGCCCGAATCGGATCGATTTCGGTGACAATTACGTTAGCACCCATGCCGCGGGCGCGCAGTGCCGTGCCTTTGCCGCACCAACCGTAACCTGCAACCACAATATTTTTACCGGCTAACAAAATATTGGTAGCGCGGATGATGCCGTCTAGGGTAGATTGACCGGTACCGTAGCGGTTGTCAAAGAAGTGCTTGGTGTCGGCGTCGTTGACGTTCATTGCGGGGAAAGTCAGCACGCCGTCTTTCAACATGGCCCGCAGGCGCACGATGCCTGTGGTAGTTTCTTCGGTAGTTCCGATTAAGTCGGCAATTTGGTTCGGGCGGTGCTGGATTAGTGCCGCTACCACGTCGCTGCCGTCGTCGATGATAATATTGGGGCGGTGGTCTAGGGCTGTGTAGACGTGACGTTCGTAGGTAGCCGCGTCTTCTCCTTTGAGGGCGAAGACGGAAATGCCGTAGTCTTCAACTAAGCAAGCCGCTACGTCATCTTGAGTGCTCAAGGGGTTGCTGGCGATCAGTACGGCGTCGCCACCGCCGAGTTTGATGGCGATTGCCAAATGAGCGGTTTCTGTGGTTACGTGGCAGCAAGCAGCCAAGCGAATGCCAGCAAAAGGCTTTTCTTTAGCGAAGCGTTCTTGAATTTGCCGCAAAACGGGCATTTCCCGGCCGGCCCACTCGATGCGTTGCTTTCCCAAGGGGGCGAGGGACAAGTCTTTGACTTCGTGTTTAATCTTGACGGATGTAGCAACCATGTATGTTATTTCTCAGAAATCATCAAACTTTGTTAGTTTTAGCAGATTAAGTCATCGGCGGGCAAGTGCTGTGATTTTACTCGATCGGGGTCGGCGAGGCTAATCTTAAATTTTGATTGTGTTTTATTGACACTCAAGCGGGCTGAAGCCGCTGAGATTCTGCGGACAGAGCAGCTTTAGGTAACACCCAAAGTTTTACTCTCGCTACGGTGGTCAAACACCGTCTACACAGTCGGTCAAGTTTTACACCTAACTTACTGGCTACTTTTCTTAGAATGTTGGCAGCCCCATTTATATCTGCATTGATTACAGTTCCATCAGCAGAGCGATACAAACCACGTTTAATTCGTTTTCCCGATGCTTTCCACCCAGGCAGTTTTTCGCCGTATCTGGGTAGGGAGTCTCCATCAAGAAAATTAAAGTCGGCGACACTCTCACGAGCGCCGCCGCTCTCCAAAACCGTGCGTGAAAATTTCTCTTCACACGGCT
>NZ_JAUBUJ010000228.1:0-2575 GCF_036705405.1 Microcoleus sp. B13-B6 | reverse complement strand
CATTGTTCGTAGTTGTAAAATTTGCCGATAACCATTCCTCTGTCAGCTTCTTCGCTAACACCCGTCCAGCGCACCATCTCGCCGCACTTAAAGCGCGGGAGATGAATTTTGACAAAGTTTACAGGAAATTCAATTGCAGGCGGCATATCCTTCAACTGTTTTAGTGGCAGGGTCGAAATCAAATCTCGCTTTCCTTTTGAGATTGACATGAGTTCTCAACTGTGCATCGACTGCAACAGATTTGTTTTGATAGGTTTTTATGCCAATTTCTTGATAAAGAAATTGCAGCGCGATATTTCCTTAAATCAATCAATTGGAATCTATATTTGACGAACTATTCTCAAAGCCCAACTCTGGCTAGGCTATCAGTTTTTTGAGCTCCCGCCCAATCGCGTTGATATCAAGTCCGGTTGCAGCAGACTGGTATAGTAAAGGTGTAGTTGCTTTCGTCAGCGAGGTGCGATGATCGACAAACCTCTCCAAATCGAACCACACCGGGAAGTAGAAGAACTATTGGAGAATATTGATGACTTGTTCTTCAGAATATAACCAGCCAGCAAAAAAGGTTGCAGGTAGAATCAAACAATAGTATAATTAGATTAGTTACTAATAATTTTCTTGGTGGCGCGGTGTTATGACAGCCCTTGAACCTGTTACCTTCAGAGACCTCATAGACGCGATCGCTACCTTGCCGATTATCAACTTTCCCGAGAATTCGAGTCAGTTGAATAGCAATAAGCGGGAAGTGAGTTGCAACAAGCGCCTCCGATTGCCCAGAAAGCGATTGAGCCGGATTTGGTTGGCCATCAAAGAATAGAAGCCAGTTAGCCTACTTGACGTAAATCCCCTTTCGTCCAATAATGAAGGAATTTACTCTAAGAGGCTGCGCCGTGAAGGTTCAAGGGAATGGGCGCGCTAAGATTTTGACGCCCGCAGAAATTGACCGACTGTTTGACCGGGGTTTTATGACAGCAAGGGACAGGCTTTTGTTTGCTGTAACTTTTTACTGTGCCTGCCGCATTTCAGAGGCGTTAGCTTTAACAACTCACGACATTGTTGGGGGGTCAGTCACGTTGCGGAAAGCGACGACAAAGGGGAAATCAGCAACGCGAACGCTGCCGCTCCATCCTATGCTGGCTAAGTATTTAAAGGCTTACAATCCAGATGTAGGTTTTTTGTTTCCGGGGCGAGACAATACGAAGCCTTTGACTCGCGCCGCATCGGATGTGATTTTTAAAGAAGCTTGCAAGCGGGTAAGAATTAAGGGGGCTTCAACACATTCGATGCGGCGGACGGCGCTGACTAATTTGAGCAATGCGGGGGTGCCGCTGCGGGTGATTATGGAGATTTCGGGACACAAAAATTTGTCGAGTCTCCAGCGCTATTTGGAGGTACAGCCGGAACAGCTTGTCAAGGCACTCGGGATTCTGAAGTAAGGCGACAGAGCTCAATATTTTCCTGTCCTTTAATATTACCGGAGTTTATAGATATTCCGAAACCGACAGCATTCAGCATCAAACAGCAACTTAACCGTTCCCGTTCCGCTATTCCGTCCTTTCAATCCAATAATTTCAGCGATTCCCCGATCGGGAGAATCAGGATTGTAATAATCGTCCCTGTAAACTCCAAGCACAACATCCGCATCCTGTTCAATTCCACCAGAGCCACGCAAATCTGATAAACTTGGACGCTTGTTCGTGCGAGTCTCTACCCCCCGATTGAGCTGAGAAAGCAGCACAACCGGCGCGTCAACCTCGCGAGCCAAAATCTTCATCTGCCGCGTAATTTCGCTAATTTTATTGACAACATTTTCATCCGCCGAATTCACCATCAATTGCAAGTAATCAACAATTACCAAACCCAATGGGCCGCGCTCACAAACAAACTCCCTAACTCTGGAACGAATCTCCAAGGGAGACGGTTCCAAAGTTTCGTCTATCCAAAAATCAGCATCGCTAACTTTCCCCAAAGCCGAAGCTAGCACTTCGTACTTACCAGCTAGGTTAACTTTCCTGATATCTTTCACCGACACCCCACTCTCAAGTGCCATTAGTCGCGCTGCCAAGTCCCGACCTGGCATTTCCATCGAAAACATCAAAACTCGACCGTTCGTGGGAAGGCAAGCAATGTTGTAGCCAAGGGCACAAGCCAAAGCTGTTTTGCCGCTGCCGGGACGACCTCCTATAACAATCAATTCACCTCGGTAAAATCCGCCTCCCAATAGGTCGTCGAGGTCGTAAAACCCTGTGCTGATTCCAGGAAAGTAGTTAGCAGTCTCCAAGCGCTCTTCCTCAATTTCATCTAGATATCGCCAAAGCTCCCCGCAGTATTCCGAGAGAGGCCGAATAGCTTTTTGCCGCTCTTCTTTGTACTTATTGAGGGCAAAAATCTTTTCCTCGGCTTTATTTAGTATCGCATCCAATTCGGTGGAAGTCTCGTAGCCAAGCTGCACGAGGTCATTACCAACTTTGATGAGTTCGCGCCGGACAAACTTGTCTACGACTAGCAAGGCATATTGGTCGATGTTGACGGCTGAAACAGTTCGGTCTACCAGCATTACCAGTTTGGTTTGACC
>NZ_JAUBUJ010000227.1:0-2578 GCF_036705405.1 Microcoleus sp. B13-B6 | reverse complement strand
TGTTGACTTTCAATGAACCCCTCTTCAAATGACAGCATATCTATTTTATCTCCTTTGTATTAATTATAAACATTTATCGCAGTCAATAACTCGGATATTGCGTGTGCTTAATCAAAACTTTGAAAGCCGATCGCAAGCAGAACCGACACCAAATCCAGGTAAATAAGTAAGGCGATAGTTGCTTTTAGCCATAGCCCTTGCCTCTCTTGTTGTCCAAGGTTTGACGCTCAGCAAATCGGGTTGAGTTTCCAGTTGCTTTAAATAAGAGCGATCGCCCGTTACAAAGGCGATCGCAATCGCCAGGAATTTACAGCAGCTCAAAGGAGCCTGAACCACCTGCTTTTCAGTAAACCTAACCACAATCCAATTCCACTCTAAGAATAATTGATTGCGGCGCATATCCCTGTCAGCATCGCAACAGTGAGTGGGCTTCTTAGATTTGCCAGCATAAGGTTCATCAATCTCGACATCAATTCCGAGTCCAGATGGAGTGTGAATTACAGTAAAATCTGCTGAATAGCTCCTCTGAGATAACGGAATTTTAAACTCTGCTGCTTGGACAACTTCCTCGAAATATTGCTGTAAGTATTGCAAAAAGCGTTGTTCACTCACTCCTTGCCGAGCTTGAGATGTGCCATTAGGACTAACCCGAAGTGACATCAAATCCTTGAGCGCTCGATTTCTGTGATGTAAGTCAATTTTTACACTTTTAAAAACTGTCTGCAACCCTTCTTTTCCTAGCTTAAAACTAGAAAATTCCTGCTGTTGGTTGGATAATATCTCTTGTTGGTATAATATCTCTTGTTGGGATAATCTTTTTTGTTGGGATAATATCTCTTGTTGGGATAACATCTCTTGTTGTTTGTACTCAAGAACTTGCTGCTTATACCTGGATACCAGCTTTTGGCGACAACCAAACACATAACTATAAGCAGCCGCAATTAAACATGAATAAGCAGCTACTACCAACAGCATTTCCCACCACAGCCAACCCCAAGAAATAGCTAATAGCGGAAGTGCGATCGCACCATAGAGCCAAAACACCCAAATTAACCACAGCAACTTGACAGGTAACACCACAGGTGGTTGAGGCGGAGTCAGCAAAACAACAGGTTGCTCGAATTGTTGAGTTTCTTGAAGTTGGGATGAGGTGGCACAACTAGAAGTTGCCTCTGGCAAAGGATATTGATGGCAGAATTGCATTACCACTTTTGGGTAAAAAACTATAGGATAATTCATAACTTTAAATACTCCTTTTTTTAAGAGCGCGGTCGCGCTATTTTTAAGAAAGTTTTTTGAATTGTATGCAAAAAATCACCCAGTCAAACTCACAAAATTTAACTCATTCTCAACCAGTTAGCAAAATTCAAAAGGACAAACAAATCTCTCTTAAATCCGACCCGGAAACAATGGCTGCGCTTACTCAACTCGAAGAACGCCGCGATTATTATCACACCTGCATCAACGGAGGATACTAAGCATGAATTTAGCCACAGCGACGCTTGCTCAAAGTTCAATAACTGCGGCTCAAGTTTGGCATCAACTAGAATCTGCAGAAAGCTCAGAAGAAATCGACCAACTGCTGCAATCCCTTTGGCAAACCCAAGAAACCCAGGAACTCGCTGTTGATGCCCATGCCGACTTAGCCGACCAAATTGATGCCGAAATTGCAGGAATTACAGCGCGAATGCAGTATTTGATAGAACTGCATTCAAGAGCTCTCAACAAACTCCAGGGGTGGAGAGAGCGCTTAGACAAAACCGTTCTCTACTTCAACGAGTGCGGCGTGTTAACTTCCGAAGTTATTGGCAAACACCGCCGCATTACTGTCAAGGAAAATCCGCCTACCTGTGAAGTTTTGATTGACCCATCTCAACTGCCAGAACCCTATCGCCGAGTCGAAACAAAAATCGTAATTTCTGCCGACAAAAAGGCGATTTCAGACGCTTGGAAACAAGGAATGCCTGTAGATGGCACTAGGGTTTTTCGCAAGCGCAAAGTGGTTTACAGCTTGCTTCCCGGTAACAATTTGCACTCTCTTCAAGCCAACCAGACGCTTGAGAGTCGTTCTTCGGATAAAACGCCGTCCAAAAAACGGCGTTAGCCATCTCTTCAGGTGTCAGGAAGGCCTTGATTTGACACCTGAATTATTAGACATATCCGAATTAGACCCCTCCGAATTATACCATTTATGAAAAGTCATGCAACAGTAGCAACAGTAGGTTGATTTCGTGAAATAAACCCAACGATGCAAATTGTAGCAAGACTTTTTAGAAATGGTATTACAATGTGACACGTTTGTTTTGTAAGAGCGAAGACTTAATTTCGGTCGGTATCTCTTATAAATCAATCCAGTATTGAGGGTTCTCCACTTGTTCTTCGGTGACGTTGAACAACGTTGATGCTCTACCTTTAATAACCCCGTCAGCATCAAAACTCAAACCGCCAAACTGCTGACTGTTTTCACCTTCTCCAAAAGCAACGCGAGCAAGTGCATCGCTATCGCTATCAGAGAAATAATCCCGTTGGCTTTCCATAGCCGTAGTTGTGCGAACTACTTTCACTTTTTTTCTCCACA
>NZ_JAUBUJ010000019.1:0-100105 GCF_036705405.1 Microcoleus sp. B13-B6 | reverse complement strand
TACTTAAACGGCTTAATTGGTAATCAGGTAAAACCTCCATGAGTATAATTGCTCACTGCAAAAGTGACATGCTCCCACTGTGTTTGTGTAATAGCGGTTGAAACCGCCGAGTTTCTAATCTAATAAGTCGGGTTCCCGACGCACTATCATGTCATAAAGCGGTTGAAAGCTAAACCATCCCATACGGTGAGACCCTACTTGCTGCTGTGTTAAACGCGCACATTCTGGCTTGATGAGAATTGGTTTTCCCGCTGCTTCGGCCATTAACTGCGCTTGACAAGAACGTTCCATTGCAATAAACCACCAAGCGGCTTCATCTACTGTTTGACCTACTGTTAACAGTCCGTGATTTTGTAAGATAATAGCTTTTTTCTCACCTAAAGTTTTGGCTATGCGTTTAGCTTCTTCGATTTCCAAAACAACTCCGGTGTAATCGTCAAATAAAGCTTGGTCTTCATAAAAAGAACAAGCATCTTGCGTCAGCGGGTCAAGCAGGCGGCCCAAACTCGACCAACTTTTGCCGTAGGGAGAATGAGCGTGGGCTGCTGCGATTACGTCGGGGCGGGCGCTGTGTACTTGGGAATGAATGGCAAATGCTGCTTCGTTTACGGGTTTATTTCCTTCAACAACTTCGCCTTTGTGGTTGACTAAAATTAGGTCGCTGACTCGAATTAAACCAAAGTGCATTCCAAAAGAATTGACCCAGAAATGGTCGAGGTGTTCGGGGTCGCGGACGGTGATATGTCCGGCAATTCCTTCGCTGAATCCGAAGCGGGCAAATAATCGAAATGCGGCGGCTAAACGCTGTTTGCGGTGGCGGCGTTCTTCTTCAATTGAGTTGAATGTTGGGGGTTGAAAAGTGACTTTGGGGATTTTTATTGCAACCATAGATTTGGGAATTGGGCATTGGCCAAACAGGGCATGGGGCATTGTTGACTGTTAACCGTTGACTGTTGACTGTTGACTGTTAACTGTTAACTAATGACTACTGACTAATGACTACTGACTACTGACTACTGACTTTATCTTCGCTGAGACGCAAGCCTGCGATGTTTTTGCAGTCAAAGGTGGCGTTGTTGCCGGGGCGACGTTCTATTAATTCGATGATTTGTCCGGCGGGGTTTTGCAGAAACCACTGGGTTAATGAGCCGTAGTCTAGAGGGCGCTCTGATAGCGGTTTAAAGTTTTTATTTTGCCATATTTTAGCAGCATTCTGCACGTTTTCGACTCGAAGCGCGACGTGGTGAACTGCTTCTAATCCTCTTTCTTGCTGAAAGCGGTTTTTTTGGTCGCCGGCTGCGTGGGGCGCATCTAATACTACTAAGCCGCCGGCTGGCATCAATAAGGTCATTAAATGCAGCCACAAATCGGAGGGAACATTAATGTTTTCCGCACAAAAGTTAATCGGGAACAAGTCTGGGCCTTCGACAATTTTGGCACCGAAGGGGTAAAAAGATTCGGCATATTTTTCGAGTTCGGTTCGGCTGGGAAATGTGATGACAAAGTGGTCGATCGCAACTTGTTCGTCGTACAGGTGTGTTTCAAACGTCCAGGCTGTTAAAAATTCGGGAGTGATAAATTTGGGGTTGAATTCCAGCAAGCCATTTTTTTCGATGAAAGGTGAGTCAAAATGGCCCTCAAGGTTGCGATCGAACTTTAGGGTTTTTAGATTCAAGTTTTTCATGTATCTCACCCGATGTTGAAGGACGCAAAACTGCGAATTTTGTCTACAAGCTGAATTTGACACACATTTGGTGCGCCTTCAGTCAAAAATAACACAAAATTTAATACAGGCAAGCCGATCGCCCGATCGCAACTCCCAAACCTTTACAAAGCAAGTATTCCCCAATCTAAAATCTACAATCTACAATCTACAATCGGATGGTTTGCCGATCGCGTTCCCGGCCAACCACGCCGTAGTCCAGGCACTTTGGAAGTTGAAACCGCCCGTCACGCCGTCGATATCCAAGATTTCCCCAGCAAAGAAAAGTCCGGGACAGCGGCGGCTTTCCATTGTCTTAAAATCGACTTCTTTGAGGTTGACACCGCCGCAGGTGACGAATTCTTCTTTAAATGCGCCTTTTCCGGCAATCTGATATTCGCCTTGAACGAGTTCTAGCAGGAGGCGATCGAGGATTTTATTCGATAAGTCGGCCCAGCGTTTTTGCTCATCAATGCCGATCGAACTTGTCAAACGTTCCCAGAGGCGGCGCGGCACCGGAAAGGGACAGCTAGAGACAATCAATCGGTGCGACAACTGCGACTTAACCGCTAGCAGTTGCTGCCGCAAAACTTCCGCATTGTACTGGGGAAGCCAATTAATCAGGACAGAGGTTTTATAATGGCGATCGTGCAAAAATCTCGCACCCCAAGCCGAAAGTTTGAGGACAGCAGGCCCGCTTAAACCCCAGTGAGTAATTAGCAAAGGCCCGCTTTGTTCTAATTTAGCTCCCGGCAATTTCACCTTAGCATTAGGAACCGAAATTCCGGCTAAATCTTTGATTCTACTGTCGGAAATATTAAAAGTAAATAGAGAAGGAACGGGCAGTTCTACAGTATTACCTAACTCTTTTGCCCACTTATAACCCGACGGATTGCTGCCTGTAGCGAGAAGAATGCGATCGCACTTAAAACTCTCCCCCGACTTCAACTCAATTTCAAATGTAGGGGCGGTGCCCCCGTGCCCGCCCTCCAATGTTAACTTCTTTACTGAAACTACTGCATCGCCGGTGCGAATTTTTACGCCTGCATCCTCAGCAGCCCGGATCAAACAGTTAACAATTGTCGCCGAATCGTCTGTAATCGGAAACATTCGCCCGTCTTCTTCTGTTTTCAACTTCACACCGTGACCGGCAAACCATTCTACAGTATCGCGGGGTTGAAATCGAGTAAAAGCACCGCGCAGAGCTTTCCCTCCTCTGGGGTAATTCTGCACTAAAACACCGGGGTCAAAACAAGCGTGAGTCACATTGCAGCGCCCGCCGCCAGAGATGCGAACTTTTGCCAGGAGTTGCCGGCCAGCTTCTAGTAAAGTGACGCGGGCCTGCGGATAGGTTTTGGCACAGGTAATTGCACTAAAAAAACCAGCAGCACCGCCGCCGATAACTGTAATTTTGAGCATTCGATCGGACAAATTTTTTCTCGCTTATTCTGGTTCAAAATCGGATTTTTTCGCCCCGCAAGTCGGACAAACCCAATCGTCGGGGATATCTTCAAAGGCAGTACCGGGATCTATGCCTCCGTCGGGGTCGCCTACTTCTGGATCGTAGACGTAATTGCAAACTGTACAAACGTATTTTTGCATTTGCTTAACTCAATTTTATATTGTAAGCTTATAGATTGTACTTGACAACGCAACCTAGTGCAATACCAATTTCCCAACGTAATGCGACTTTCGGCGATTCCCAAATTATTAAAAATTAAATTTTGCACAATCATAAAATCTAAAATCTAATTAAGTCTTGCACACTTATAAAATCTAAAATCTAAAATCTAAAATCTAAAATCGTCAAAGCCTCCAAAACCGCAGTTCTAGAGGCTTGATTGTATTTTTTATTAGTTTACTGTGATGGGAAGACTAGACTTTTGCTAAAGGCTTAGTCCAAACGCCGTTTTCATCTTCTTCGTATTGCTGGTGAATGGCGTCCCAAGCAGTGTGTTCCGCTTGTATCGAGTCGTTGCTTTCGTCAAATGCGGCGTTGTAGGATTCCATAAAGGTTTTTTGAGCTGCTTCCGACAGGTGCGATCGCACTTCTGGAGATAAGTCTGCCGGACTATTGCAGCGACCTTTAACGGCGCGCGGCAGCGTCATTTCGCTAACTGAAACTTCTTCGCCACCTGCACTTTCTAGCAAGAGTTGAAATTCGCCCGATTTATCTGCGGGAACTTCGGCCATCACTAGAAATTCGCCTGCTTCAACGCGCGTTTGATAGATAGTTGCTTTGTCTTCGGGCATTCCCACAGCGACTAAAGCGGAAACTAGACCCGCACCGGCCGAACCTGCGATCGCGCCGCTAGCAGCACCCAACAGTACAGCACCCAGCGGGCCCGCCGAGACTACTGCACCGACAAAGGGAATAAACAGCACGCCGACGCCTGTTAGCAAACCCAAAAAAGAACCGAATAAGGAACCAAAAATTGCCCCGCTTCGCAGACCGCCTAAAATTACATCTTTTTTAGTAATAAAGCCGGCAATTTTAGTTTTAGATTGAAAGTTTTTTCCCATTACTGAGATGTGGTCGCGGGAAACTCCGCGATCGAGCAACCGCCGAATTACGCCGTCTAATTGTTCTTCTTCCTTAAATACGGCTGAAACTGTTCGTTCGGCTAAATATTCCTCGGTCATTGTTCCTCCTTGATCGTTTCTCGATTAGTTATGCTGGTTTTCAGTATAGGAGGACGCTGTAGGGCGATCGCATCGACCGCGAGATAGAGGTCGATGCGACTGTGGCTAGATTGAGTCTATATCAAAGGAGTTAAAGAGGCTGGTAGTTTCCGGTGCAATCGGTTATTTCAAGCTTTTATTCATATCTAATGTACTCAGCTAAAAACACCAATTGATTTATCATTTCTTCGGCTGACTTAGCAGCAATCAAGTTAAAAAACCCCCGCAACTGATCGCCAATCGAGTACCGCTGTTGCACTCCCATAATAATTCCAGCATGACCGATATTTTGGGCAATAAAGGTACTGTGCAAACGACAAAAATCTTTAGTGTTGAAACTGTATATGGCACGCCCTTGCTCCGCTGCCCAGATCAGTTGTTCCTCATCTGAACAGCTAAGCTTGTTAGCGTCCGAGGTAGTTATTACGTCTACACCAGAGGTTCGCAGAGCGAGTATCAGCGAGCGTTGGAGAATATCCTCATCCATGTATAAACAAATTCGGCTCACGATAGCTTACCTGCCATATATTCTGCTTCCAAACGGTCATACTCTTCGTAGTAAGCTGCTATTTCGGCGTCCGTTGCTTCCTTGTTCGCGTAATAGTAAGTGAGTGCTGCATAAATTTGTGCTAAAGTCAAATGCGGTATTTCATCAATGATTTGCTGTGGAGTCATCCCGGCATTAAAATCAATAGCAATATTCTGTACCGTAATTCTAGTTCCTGCAATTCGCGGGCGGCCGCCGCAAGTTCCGGGCGTGCGGACAATTAGCGTTCCTATATCAACGGCAGTTGTCATATTTACCTAGATTGAGTTAACTTTATTCTATTGTAACGCAGCTTCATTTCTACCCGATCGCACTAAACAACATTAATCAATGCCATTAGCACCCCTGTTTCCTGTCGTTCATCCCATTCTCAAATCGGCTTTTCCCAGATGTCTGTGGACGGGAGATATCAACAGCCGAGAAATTGCCCTCACATTTGACGACGGGCCGCACCGTCAGCACACACCTCAATTGTTAAAAATTTTAGATAAATACGACATCAAAGCTAGTTTTTTCTGGCTGGGATTTTGCGTGGACAGGCATCCAGAAACGGCTAAAGAAGTGTACGATCGCGGACACTGGATCGGCCTCCACGGCTATCAGCATATATCGTTTCCCAAACTCAAAACCCACGAACTCAAACAAAGTTTAGAAGACACGCAAAAAGCAATTGCCAAAGCTTGCGATTTAGACCCACAATTAATCCTGGACGTGCGGCCACCCAACGGCATTTTTACGCCGCGAACATTAGAGTTATTGCAACAGTGGGAATATCGCCCTGTAATGTGGAGTGTTGTCCCGGAAGATTGGGTGCGACCGGGGGTGAGGAAAGTTATTAGTCGCATCGTGCAGCAAACAGAAAACGGCTCAATTATTGTACTGCACGACGGCTATTGCGGCGGTGAAGATGTTGCAGCTTCTGCTGATAAAATAATTCCCTTGCTTTTGTACAAAGGTTACAAATTCGTGACAGTCGATCGACTGTGGGAACAGGCTAACATTCAAATACCAGGAAATTAAGTTAATGAAAAAAAGACAGTTTATTGCATCTCTTTGTTTGGTAAGTGCCGGATGGGCGATCGAGCTTTCTCCTGCTTCCCTGAGTGCGGAAACTCCACTTGTAGTGCAGCAGCCAGCCCCTGGCGTATCCGCGCCTGCCCCCAACTCGAAAACCCCGCAAGTGGAACTGCTAAATCCGGGAGTGGAACCACGACAGGAACTGCGTTTAAAACCAGCTATCGATGTCAAACAAACAACTGTTATGACCGTAAAAATGGATATGGAAATATCCGCATCCGGTCGGTCTTCGCCTGGGGCTAAAATTCCAGTATCGGTGATGACTTTCGAGACAAAAGTCACTAAGATTGATCCCAACGGCGATATTCACTACGAGTTTGCTTATACTAACTCAGATATCGTCGGCGATACTGGAAATATGCCGCCAGCAGTCCGAGATGCCATGCGTTCCGCACTCAAAAGCATGGTGGGAGTGAAAGGCTCTTTCATCATGGACAATCGCGGTTTTCATAAAGGAGGTGACATTATTTTGCCCGAAAAAGCTGACAACAACCTCAAACAAATGGTTCGACAAATGTCTAAATCTCTAGAGCAACTTGCCTCGCCGCTGCCCGCAGAAGCAGTCGGAAAAGGAGCCAAATGGCGCGTTTCTTCTTCTTCTGATTTGAGTGGCATGAATTTGAATAACATTTATACCTATGAATTGGCGAGCTGGCAAGATGGAGTTGCCTCTCTGAATGTAAGTATAGAGCAGCAAGCAAACCCTCAAAATATTACCTCTCCCCAATTGCCTGCTGGAACTACCTTAACCCTAAAATCTTTTAGTTCTCAGGGTGGGGGATCAACCACAATGCGCTTGGATAGATTAATGCCGTTTCGGTCTACTGTGTCTGTTAGTTCAAATAGCGAAATGAGTGGTAAAAATGCGGGCAGTTCTCAAGAATTAACACTCACAACAAAAATGGTGATGGAGATGACTTTAGAGTCGAAGTAACCTTTATTATACCAACTGGAAAAAGTAGGGACACGGCAATTCCGTGTCCCTGGTCGCAGCTAAATTTTTAATAAATGGTATTAAATCGGGCTAATATACTTGATATTATGTAAATTTTCCGAAACTTTCGATCGCCAATTTGCAAGTAGAGGAGTCTGTTCTATGGTTCGATCGCACAAAAGTCAAGCTGTAATTGCTTTCGTCGTAGCTTTAGGGATAATCATCGGGAATTTAGTGTTTCCGGGCATGAATGTACCGCCGGCATTTGCTCAAGCTAAATTTCAGGATGTTAAAGACCATTGGGCGCAAGGTTGCATTGAGGAGTTAGCACAGAAAAAAATTATCAGCGGCTACTACGAAGACGGCACTTTTCGCCCGAATCGCCCAGTCAGCCGCGCTGAGTTTGCGGCGATGGTTCGCATGGCTTTTCCCGATGCCAAAACCGTCCGCGCTCCGATCGACTTTGCAGATATTCCTACAAATTACTGGGGTTTTAAAGCAATTCGAGAAGCTTATCAGACGGGTTTTATGTCTGGATACAGTGGCAGTATTTTTAACCCCACTTTGAATATTACCCGCTGGCAGGCTTTGGTAGCTTTAAGCAGCGGCTTGAAATATACACCTACGACGGGGCCGGCGGCTGAGATTTTGGATGCGACTTTTGAGGATGCGCCGCAAATTCCCGAACTGGCCAGAAGTGCGATCGCCGCCGCCACAGAAAAACAACTTGTGGTCAATTATCCGGCTGTAAAACAGCTAGAACCTACTCGGAATGCTACTCGCGCCGAAGTCGCCACTTTTTTCTGTCAGGCGATCGCCAAACCCGGTCAAACGGCCTTAGTTCCTGCGGAATATATCGCCCAAGTTCCGGCGAATATCGGCCCGCCGAGAACAACAGAAACCTCGGAATCGGGGAAACTTCGCGCAGAAGTTTCTTTCGTAAAAGAAGCAGAAAATGCTAAAAATCTCCGCATCAAAATCATCCGCGACGGTAAAAAATTATTAGAAGAACCAGTGCTGATTCCGACTCGTTCTCTAGTAGATAACCCCGACCAAAGAGCCAGCGAAGAAATATCAGAAGGACGTTTTTTATCGCTGCGAATCCGTGATTTGGACGGCGACAAGGAACCGGAAGTCCTGGCAGATTTAGTGTCAACCAAAAGCGGCGTCCGCTGCTGCAATTATTCGTTTATTTACCGCTACGACTCGGCAGCTAACAAATACACTCATATCAAGCATTTCTGGGGCAATGTGAGTTACGAAATTGTCGATTTTGGCAAAAATGATATCCCAGAGTTTAAGAGTCAGGACGGCAGATTTTCCGAGGCTTTTACCAATTATGCTGATTCTCGCTTCCCGCTGCAAGTTTGGCAGTACCGCCAAGGTAAAATGCAAGATGTTAGCAAACAGTATCCGGTGGAAGTATACACGAATTCTGCTGAGCTTTGGCTGGAATCTAACAAGCGTCTGAGTGAAGATGGGGAGGTGAAGGGGGTGTTGGCGGCTTTCATGGCGAACAAGTATGTCATGGGCCAGGAGGCGGAAGGTTGGCAGTTGTTGGAGAAAGTTTATCAAGGACGCGATCGCACTCAATACTTTGGGAAGTTGCGGGAGTTTTTGGTAAGTACGGGTTATGCGAGTAAGTAGATTTGCAGGTCTTTAAGCGCAGAGGAACGCGGATTAACGCGGATAGTGTCTGTAGGGGCGGATTTGGTATTTAGATTAGCTGTTCAGTATTTGGTATTTCGTGCTAAACCCGCCCCTATAAGTTTTTTGTAATTACCATGCAAATTCTCTCTTCAGATTTTCCGCTAATTTCATATTGTGCGGCTGAAAATACTCGCGCAATCGCTGGCTGACAACATCATCCGCAGGCTGATAATCACCACCGTTGTACTTTTGATAATTCCCGAGTGGAAAATCTGGCAAATCTAAAAACTCAAAAACTTGTTTGAGTGTCGCAGCCGGATTGGCATAAAATTCTTCACTCTGCAAAATCAAAAACTGTTCCCGATGAAAAAGTTTCATCCACTGTTTGAGACTGCAAGCATAAAGACTCTTATAAATATAATGACAATCTTTCCACTGAGCCCTATCTTCTAAACTGGTTTCGGTTGCACCAGCAAGCAATTGCAACTCGGAATCGATCGCCTTTTCAAAACTCCTGCGTTCAGTACCGCGCCTCACCAGCATTTGATAGTGCGAAAAAGCCCGATCAACTGGATTTCTCAAAATCACAATCAGCTTAACTTTTGGTAAACAACCGTGCAATCTTTCTGCAGCCAGCGGGTGAGTCAGATAAGTCGGAGTTGCTTCTCCTACTAAAAAATGATGCGAATCTATTGGCGGCGGAAAATGCGCCTGGTACCAAGCTAATCCCTTGTTAAAATGTTCTGAAAAAAAACAGATTTCTTTATTGGCTGCCGGTAAAATCTGAGGGTGGGAAGTGATATATTTGTAGAGAGAAGTTGTGCCGCAACGGGGAGAACCGATGATAATGAAATCGGCCGATCGCAATTTTTCATAATTCCATTCTACTTGTGCCAATTCCGGGCGAGATGCGACTGTTTGCAAGCGGACTGCGGTTTGAAAAAGCGCGATCGACTCTTGAATTTTTCCCTGCTTGCTCAGCGCTACAGCCAAGTTAATGTAGGCTAATGGAAAATTTGGCAAAATCTCGATAACTTCGCGGTAAAGAGCAACCAGGCTGTCAATCAGAGGAGAATATTGAGGCAGCGGCGCGTACAGCAAGGGGAAGTAAGCAGCAGTAAAGTTTGGTTGTAGGAGAATGGCTTTTTGGTGACAGGCGACAGCTTCTGCAATTTGTCCGTTTTGTTGCAGCGCTTTGCCTAAATTGTGGTAAGCGGAGGGCGAATTGGGATTTTGGGTGATCGACTGTTCGTAAAGGGCGATCGACTCTTGCAATTTTCCCTCATCCTTCAAACTATCTCTAAAAGTATCTGTAAAAGTGCGATCCTCTCCGAAGGCTTCGCTAAGGGCAAAACTCATGCTGGAATCCTGTAATAACCGCGCATCATCACCTTAACATCCAAGTGCTTCATTTCGGCAGTAGAAGCATCGTGAATCATATTTTCTGTCGGTGCAATATAAGCCTCACCCGGTGCAATTCTTAGCTTCACCACCGGATAATTAGGATAGCGTCTCATAAACTCATGAGTTAACTGCCTCCTCCAAGGTTTGCTAACATCTGACTCGCGACAGCCCAACATCTCAAAAATGTCCATCTCAGTCAAATTCACAAACAAAAAATAACGGCTGTCCCGCCCTAAATTCAAGCAAATCCGATTAGTAGCGTCCTGCTTTTTCGCCAGCGGCAACCAGTCCCAATTATCAGTATGCAAACCGTTGCGGCAACCCCGTTTATTATCAATTGTTGCCGTACTCAATCCCGGCTGCCTGCCTCCCATACCGTTAATAATTGGCGACGCGTCCGACATACAAAAAGGCTTAAAATATTCAATTAATTTATCGAGTGCTTGCTGGCATTTTTCCTGCGATTTAAACTCAGCGACCTGTAGCCGAGTTGTTAGCGAAGCTATACCGGCAGCAGCAAACAAGGTTAAAACATCCGGCGGTAAACGCACAATTCCTATACCCGAATATGGCGGCGGCGGTTCATGAACCCAAAGCAGTGCAGACTCTGCTGGTGTTGGTTCCCTCCAAGGTTCTTGTGGCATAAAAGCCCCTTCGCAATACGGAATGCGATCGGGTACGCTGTCAACAGCTAGCTGAGTCCCCGAACTCAGCCACACTCGGGGAATTTGCCACTCTGATTCTGGAGTTTCTAACTCCAAATTTTGACATCGATAAATTACGATACTCCGGCGCAGATAAGACATTTTTTACTATATTTGAAAAACAGGTTTGTAGTAAGGACTAAAGTCCTTAATTTGGTCAAAATTAAGGACTTTAGTCCTTACTACGAACTGGGAACAATTCAAGTTTTTACTACAAAATTATTGCTCTTTTGTAGTCTTATTTAATGACCGCAGTGCATTGGTAACAAGTTAAGACTTAATTGCATTTGTCAATCAGTAATATTACTCAAAAAAAACTGCTTTTTTAGGAGTGGAAAATTTACGATTTGAGAGGGAGTAGGTATAAATATCATGGGAGGCATGATTCCTCGATCGCCCAAATCTCAGTTTTATGCCCAAAATCCGAGTAAATGTTGAGCATAATTGCTGATTGACAAATGCTTTCTTAGCTTAACTTGTTAGCAATGACCGCAATGACCGCAGTGAGAACAGTGAGAACAGTGAGAGCAGTGATTAGTGCAGTGAGTACAGTGACGGCACAAAGCCCCTACTTCACACCCTTCAGCATGAGGAAATTGCCAGAGGGTTTGCGTTAAAGTTGTCGGGTCAACATCCTGCCTGGGAACTGAAGAAAAAGTCAAAACGCGGGCTTCGTCGTCTGTGCTTTCTACCAAAATTTCACCCTCAGCAACTTGAATTGCATCTCGGTGCAAAATGCTGATGCCGAACATATTGGTCATGCCCAATTCTGACAACTTAGAGGCAATTTCATTGAGAAATTCCGAGTTGTTGACAACTGCTTCCGATCGTTCGATTGCTGCGGAGACAGCCTCTGTAACGCGGACAAATTCTAAGGGAAACCAAACCGATTCGCCCGATGTTTGATTGTGTTCAACCTTCCACATATAGGGAATCGCATCGGTATATTCTGTGGTGGGTTTGATATAAGCATTGTTGCCTTCAAATTCTTCGACCAATCTTTCGTTATCGGAAAGGTCGAAGTGTTTGTGCAGCAAACAGATACCAACCTGCTTTTGTAAACCGTGACGGCGGACGATCGCGCCCAGTTCTGTCATGTTGTCTTTGGCTTGCTCTAACAGGTCTTTCGCAGTGAAAAAATGATCTAAACAATCAAAAATATCTGGCTTGTAAGATGTCAGCATACAGGTTTAGGTTTCCTTTTAAGTATCCACCTTTAGAGCATAGGTAAATGCTGAGCCGATGTCAACTATTTGCCGAGCGTAAAACTATTATTGGTTTGAAAGTAAGTAAATTTACTAACAAGCTGCGAAGAAATGTAAAGCCTTGTTGCTTTTTGAAGCGCCAAGCTAAAATAAATATAAAATATCAGACATTAAATCACTTAAAATGGTATATCCACCTGCACCTTGGAGTCTGCAAGGTTATGCTGTTCAGACTTTACAATTGGTAGATGTGGCACGAGTGCGCCTCTTGGTTCCCTCTGAGTTAGAAATTGTCTCTGTATTGCCCGGAAAAACCCTAGGTGGCATTTATATATCCTCCTACGGGTTGGGTTCGGTTATGGAGTACAATGAGTTAATTGTAGTTAGCGCGATCGCCAATTATGCAGGAAAATGGGGCGCTTGGATTTCCCATATTTACGTAGACAACCCTAACTCGGTAGCCGGCGGGCGGGAAATTTGGGGACTTCCTAAAGAATTAGCTACATTTAGTTGGGAAGGCAGCGATTCGGTAAAAGCAGCACCCCTAGGCTACCGCGTCACAGTTAGCCAAGGAAACCGTCAACTGTGCAGCCTCAATTACAGCCAGCAAAGCTTAGCCTTACCGCTGCCTTTTAGCGGAAATGTTTTCAGCGCTGACCGCAGCAATTTGCTGTTGTTTAAAGGAGGATTACAGTCTCGCATCGGTTTGATTAAAGGCGAATTAGAAGTGGCAGAAGAAAGTCCTTTTGGCAGTTTAAACTTAGGTCAGCCCTTGCTAACAGTTGCCTGCGAAGATATGCGTTTAACAGTCAGTGCGCCGGAAGTTGTGGGAAACAGAGCCGTTGAATTCAGTTATTAGCTGTAAAGTGCGGATATTCGCCGTAAACCTAAAAAAACACAACAACCAGAAACCCGGTTTCTTGAAGAAGCCGGGTTTCTGGCGCGGCGTATTAGTTTGAGCTACTTACTAATCTTTTTGAGGACTTACGCATCAAACGGTGCTAAAAACCCGGTTTCTTCTTAGATGCGTCGTTGCAGCCCCCAATATTCTCCGAGAAACCGGGTTGTTTTTCGTAAGTCCTATTTTTAAATGCCAGCCCCCGGAGCGGCTTCAGCACCCATTTCTAAAATTGTACCGCGAAGGAAATCAATTTGCTGCTGGAAGTCCATGCCCTCAATCTTTCCTAATAAAGATTTTCCTGCGTCGGGAAGTTGATAGTCTGGAGGGACAGGAATAATAGTTCCTTCGTCCATTCCTACTGCTAGAAAATACCAAAAAGCCAGTTTCGTTTCAGGGCTCATCGAGCCGTACATCCGGCTGATTTCGGTATTGGCTTTTGAGGCAATGTCGCGCATTACTTGTAGTTGTTCTTCGTGGGGCAGCGGCTTGACTTGCTCGAACAAACCCTGAGCGATTTCGGAACCGGAAGCACCGGGAGCCGCTGGTGTTATTGACTTGCCCATTTGGGTGTAAACAAACCACAGCAAACCTAATTGGTCGTCTACACTCAACTTCTTAATATCTGCTTTTCCTTGGTCGTAAGCACTGGTAGTAGTAAAGGTCATTCAAGCCTCCAAAATAATATGTATTGCTCAGTTTTCTTATTTGTGAGAAAACTTTTGTTTGCTACTTAAGTTAAAGTACCTAATAAAGAGTGAGGCTAGAATCTTGCTTAAGACAGAGATGAGCCAGGACCTAAGTTCGGCGAGTAAATTAACCAAAATAGGGAATATTTGCAACCAAAGGATGAGGCAAATTTGACAAAATTGTTGTTAGCGGATCTCAGGATTAGCATTGTTTAGCCGATCGACGATCGCCTATAATCGCAACAGACCTGTATTGAGGTGGCTGTTATGTCGATCGCAACTGCAAAACGCTTCACCCTAGCGGAATATCACCGCCTGACAGAACTGGGGTTCTTTAGTGAGGACGATCGAGTTGAGTTAATTAATGGAGAACTTGTGAAAATGGCAGCTAAAGGTACCGCTCACGAAACCTGTCTGAGAAGATTATTGCGGGAATTAAGCGCCATAGTAGCAGAGCGGGCAACTTTACAGTGTCAATCTCCCATCGTTTTACCGACAAACAGCGAACCTGAACCTGATTTTTCGCTCGTACAAAATCGCCCTGACGACTATCTATCCTCTCACCCCTGTCCAGGGGATATACTGTTGCTGATTGAGATTGCAGATTCTTCTTTGAGTTACGACAAACAGGTTAAGCTCCCCCTTTATGCTGAAGCCGGAATCTCGAACTATTGGATATTTAATTTATTACAAACTTGCTTGGAATGTTACAGCGATCCGTATCAGAATGCCCATGGCCAATTTGGTTATCGCAGGACGCTGATTTTTCTGCCCAACGAGTCTGTTAATCTGCCTTATTTTCACGACTTGGCGCTCGATTTATCGAGAGTATTTCCGCCAACTATAGAATCCTGAAGGACTCTGATATTATTCCAAAGAAAATAGGCTGGCAAACAGCCAGCCTAGAATCAGGAGAACTTTATTTCAAACTCGTTGAAAATCTAGCTAAACAAACCCGAAATCCCGTTGACTGCTATTGCTCCAGCCAAAGCGGAAACAACCACAGAAGTCAGAGCCGTACCGAACAGCCACCAAGCTGCGGCTGCTGCCGCTTCGCGTGCATCTTCTGCTTGCTGCTTGGTCTTTTTCTTGAGCTGTTTGATGCGTTTTTTGGCTTCATGTTGCAGGCGTTCCGATCGCAATAAAACGCTGTCCCTGGCTCCTTCCATTTGGTCAACAATTCGGTGAGCGTCAGTCTCGGAAATATCGGAACGAGAACTCAGCAGGGCAACTAAAGTACCGCGATCGAACTCACCTAAACGCTCTTTAATCGCGTCAAATCCTGCCTGCGGGTCATCAAACACTTTGCGTAAGTCCCGCTTGATGCCTTCGTAGTTGAGTTCTGGTCGATCAAGCGAATTGAGGTAATCCCGGATTTTCCCGAAAATACCATCCATTGCTGACTGAAACTTGTCCTGAACCATTTGAACTTGTTCGACAATTTGGTTGCGGACAGATTCAATTTGGTCGGCAATTTTGTTGGCTTCCTCTTCCGAGATATCTTCCCGCTGCGACAGCAATGCTACCAGAGTCGATCGATCGAAGTGCTTCACGCGATCGCCCAAACTTTGCATCCCCATTCCCGGCTCGCTAAACAGCAACTGCAAATCGCGTTTGATGCTTTCAGGATTGAGTTCTTCCTTGTCCGTATTCCGCAAGTAATTTTCCAAACTTCCTTGGAAATCCCGGACTGTTTTTTGAGCGCGAGATGCCAAGCGGCGAGGAGATTTCACGATGCTGCGAATCGAATCTTGCACGCGATCGATCGTCCGATTGATCTGTTCTTCGCTCAAATCTTCCCGCTGCGACAGCAGCTTGACTAAAGTTTCGCGATCGACCTGAGAAAGTCTGTCCCGAAGTGCCAAAGCACCCTCTTTCGGATTTTCAAACAATTTAGTCAAATCCCGATTGATGGCTTCTGGATCGAGTTCTTCCAGGTTTGTATTCCGCAGGTAATCGCCAATTTTTGCAGTAACTTCCTCGTACTGTTGCTTAGCTCTATCTGCAACTATTTGCGGCGCGTGGATAATGTTGTCGCGCACAGATTCGATCCGGTCGATCGTCTGATTGATCTGTTCTTCGCTGAGGTCTTGGCGCTGTGACAGCAACTGCACCAGCGTATCGCGGTCGAATTGAGATAAGCGTTCTCTCAGCGCTTTAAATCCGGCTTCCGGGTCGTTTAACAGCGTTTGAAACTCGCGCTCGATCGCTTCAGGATTGAGTTCTTCCTTATTAGTATTGCGGAGATAGTCTTCTACCTTTTGCCGCAATTCTTGGGCTTTCGATTGCGCTTGCTCTTGCAATTCTTGAGCTTTAGAAATCACGCGATCGCGCGAACTTTCGAGCCGCCCGATTAACTGATCGGCTTCCTCTGGACTGAAATCTTCGCGCTGACCCAGCAACTGCACCAAAGTATCGCGGTTAAACTGCGAAAGGCGATCGCGCAAAGCCTCAAAACCAGCATCTCGATCTTCCAAAAGCGCTTGGAAATCCCGCTCGATACCTTCAGGATTCAATTCTTCCTTGCCGGTCGATCGCAAATAATTCTCAATCCGACTCCGCAAATCTTGAGACTGTTCTTCACCAGCAGCAGCTTGCACAATTTCCAACACTTCTTGTCGGACACCTTCAAGCTGTTCGGCAATTTCCGTCACCTGTTCAGGAGCAAACCCCTCACGGCGACCCAGAATACCTACAAAATAATCTGGATTAAACAGCTCTAACTGGCGCAAAACTGCCCCCGGAGAAGCTTCCGGGTCGTAAATCACATCCCTAAATTCCTGCTTGATTGTCTCCCGGTTGAGATGCCAAGGTTGGGCATTCATCAAGTAGTTTTCCACATCAGCCTTAGCTGTATTGAAAGGCAGCGCAGGCACTTTGTCGCCCACCTTAGAAGCCAAAGATTTAGCTTGTTCCGTCCCTTTGGCTGTCAGTTGCTGCAACTGACCAGTGATTTTTTCAACATCCAAATCCGACAAATCCGTCCGCGACAAAACAGTGTTCACAAGAGAGCCCACTCCCAACTGCATCGCTCGCTTCATGGGGCTGCTGGATTCCGATTTGTTTTCCCTACTTTCCAGAATTTGAGACAGCTTGGCATTTAGTTCGTCAGACTTCAGCAAATCGGGAGCCGCAAACTTGAGAAAATCAACCAACTCTAAATTCGGGTCTTTCTGCTCTTGCTGCTTACCGAAAGTTTGCTTCCAAACGCCTTCGAGTTGGTCAGCAACTTGAGTTATTTCCTCTTGAGAAAAGTCTGTGCGACTCTTAACTAAATCCACAAAAGTCTGGCGGTTAACATTCTTCAGAACGTCGCTTCCCGCAAGAGATTTGATATCTGCATCGCCCAGCAACTTTTCAAATTGACCGCGAATTTCCTTAACATCTAATTTCGGTAACTGCAAAGAACCCACATAATCTTGCAGTGTTTCGCGAATGCTATCGGGGTCTACCGCCGAACTCAACTCGCGGCGGACAGCGGCAACAGATGCCTCTACAGTATTGACCATTTGGTCGCTGGCCATCTTGCCGCCGATCGCAGCACCAGCAGTACCCATGACGCCTTGAATGCCAGAAAAAGCAGTTTTTATCAAGGAACCGATCATAGAACCGACGGCGCTAGAACCCAGCCACACCAGCGTTAAAAAGTACGCAGCCCAGATGACCACACCAATAATTGCCGCTCCGTCTACGCTGGCAATTGAAGTTAGTTTGACTGCCAAAAAACAAGCCAAAAATAAAGCCAGGTTAACGGTGACTAAAATCCAACCCCCGACTAAACCTTCGATTTTCCGAACTTTCTTGCCTAAACTTTCGGACTCATCATCATCATCGTCATCGTCGGGTAAAGCCTCGTCCCAATTTGATATCTTGGCGGCGATCGAGAAATTTGTTAACAGGAATTGGAAGCCGAAAGCCATAATGACTCCGGCGATTAAGGCTACGAAAAACTGAGGGCTTAAAAACATCAGCCCTCCGATATCGGGGTGGTCAAATGGCACATCTATTTCTACTGGCATTTGTACTGGCATTTGTACTGGCATTTGTACTGGCATTTGTACTGGCATTTGGCCCCTATCGAGTTTTGGAGTGTACAGCGACATTAATAACTCGCTTTGAAACATAATTTACCTCCTGAATTTTTATGCCTAACTCGGCATAGCGAAAATTGCCCCCTACTTTTTTATCGGGGTGTTTGTAATCTTTAGATGAGGTTTTGTTTGGGTTCGGCTTTATCTTACGGAAGCCCTTATTAGTGACATTGGGATGAGTGGTAACTCAGTTCTATAGTAATCTCATCCTTACTGCTTATTATGGCTCTGGAAGCTAAAAAATAAATCCGTCTAAAGTCAGAAATTACTTTTTAAGGGATTGGTAGCAGCAGAGTTCGCATAAAACTGGCAAGTTTGAGGCGGGGGCAATCTCCACCAATTATCAATAGTAGTAAAGTGCGATGTGATGCACTCTACATATCGTATATAGCAATCCTAAATCAGTTGTAAAAATATGTAGGGGTAGTGCTACCCCTACTCCCCGTGCCTAGCCCAGCCAAGGCGGGGCAACCGGGCGTGGGTTTTGCCCCTACAAGAATTACACAAATCATTTAGGATTGCTATAGTGCGCTACCGAGTTAGGATTCCGTTGGATTTTTAGGCTCAAAACGAGCGAGTAATTGCGGGCGATCGAGATCCATACTCAGTCGCGTGATTTCCAGAGGTTCTAGTTGAATCAAAGGCTCGATTATTTGGGCTAATTCTTCATCAATTTCGCCAAATCTTACTTGTAATATACTCTCAAGAAAATGGCGTTTACTTTGCTGAATACCTTGCTCGATACCTTGCTGAATACTTGGCTCGATACCTCGCTGAATACCTTGCTCGATACCTAGCTGACTTGCTTCTTCAAGCCGTTGTAAATAGAGGGGTGATAGTTCCATAATTAACTCCAGATTTTATCGATAATAAATAGTAAAGTGATATTGAGCGCACCCTACCGATTGTAGAGTGCGCTGCTGACTCAGGATTCCGGTTGATTTTTTTGTTCAAAATGAGCTAGCAATTCAGAGCGATCGAGCTGCCTAATTAGTCGCGTGCGATCGAGGGGTTCTAGCTGAATCAAAGGCTCGATTATTTGGACTAATTCTTCATCAATCTCGCCAAATTTTAGTTGTAGGAGACTCTCAACCATCAGGCGTTGAGCGCGCTGCATAGCTTGCTGCATACCTTGCTGAATACCTTGCTGAATACCTTGCTGCATACCTTGCTGCATACCTTGCTGCATACCTTGCTGCATACCTTGCTGAATACCTTGCTGGATACCGCGCTGAGTTGCATCTTCCAACCGTTGCAAGTAGAGGGGTGACAGTTCCATAATTAACTCCCGATCTTCTCGATCTATGTCTTGACGTACTTCTAATATCGTTCGCAAGTTGTACAACAATTCTAACGCATTCAACCGAAAGACATTATCTGAGGGTAACTCTCTCAATTCGGCAATAGCTTGCTTCTGCACGTTTCCCTTCCCTAAAACTCTCAGCCACAGGGTTTCTGGAGTCCGGGGGAGTTGGTGAATGGCAATAATCGCTGCTTTCAGAGACGCACCCATAAAATAAACTCCACTTACCCAATTTTCCGGTTCGGGAATCGCTCGAAATCCAGCTAATATCGTGTCGGAAACAGTCGGCGACAGTATCCAAAGTTGGGGCAAGTCTGCCTCTGCAATCCGGGTATTTTCTCTAACTGCCGCGCGTTCAAATTCGCCGTGGATATCGAAGAGTTTGCCCAGACAACTGCGAATTTCTCCGATTTGGACGGGGCTGCGGAAGGGTTCAAATACAGCGGGTTTTGCTGCAATTTGACCCAAAATGCCGAGGGCTGTTGCTTCGACTTCCGGTTCTGCTTTCGGGGAAAATAAAACGTCAACCTGCCTTACTTCTCCAGCGACATCCCGGCTGGTTTCTACATTACCGAGAGGGGTTAATAGTTCTTTCAGATACTGTTTGGCAAATTGGTCGTGAATAAATCTGGTCATGCGATTTTAGATTTTAGAGGGGGAATTAGTTACTGGATATGGGTTTGGCGCTTGCCTCAAGTTGCATGGTTTTTTGAATCCGGTCAATCCATTTTAGATTTTAGATTTTAGATTAAAGAATTGAAGCATTGATCCCACGGATAAATACGTTCGGCAAGTTTCATCGGATACAGGTTTTTTATTTCTGGACGGATGAATCACGTGGCGGGTATCCTGGATGCTGTCGGTCATTAGAATGTAATTGCGCGTCATTCAACAAACATGATATCAGGTGCGCCGCAGCGTACCCTACGAATTTTTGCCGCAGCATTTACCCTCACAGTTGCGAATGCTGCGAATACAGCCGTACTCCTCGAAACGTTGACTGTGTTTGCGAACAGTAGGATAGGCCAGTAAATATAATGGAATTCCGATTAGTTTGTAAAGCAATCGACCAGCAGCATGAACAATATCCCAAATTTCGCTTAAATTAGGTTCTTGAACAAATTCTCCTATTTCATCTTTTAAGGCAAGCCACTGAGATTGCACAGTAGGAGAGTGACAATTATCAAAGACTGCCATACCTTTTTCGTAGTTTTGCCAAATTTTATTCATATATTTAATCAAATCGGGCTTAGTTCTGATAATATCAGAAGTTGATCTAAAATTACACTCATCCGGTATTTTAAGGAAATCAGCCATGCGACTATCTCAAATGCTTTTTGTTACCCTGCGCGAAGACCCGGCAGAAGCAGAAATTCCTAGCCACAAACTATTACTCCGTGCCGGATACATCCGGCGCATCGGTAGCGGAATTTACGCTTATCTACCTTTAATGTGGCGAGTTCTCAAAAAAGTATCTCAAATTGTGCGCGAAGAAATGGACGCTACCGGCGCTCAAGAATGTCTCCTCCCGCAATTGCAACCGGCTGATTTGTGGCGGGAATCCGGCCGCTGGGACACCTACACTCAAGCTGAAGGTATTATGTTTGCCATGACAGATAGGCAGCAGCGAGAATTGGGACTGGGCCCAACTCACGAAGAAGTAATTACTACAATTGCTAAAGATATGATTCGTTCCTATCGGCAATTGCCTTTACATCTTTATCAAATCCAAACTAAGTTTCGCGATGAAATTCGCCCGCGTTTTGGGTTGATGCGCGGTCGCGAATTCATTATGAAAGATGGCTATTCTTTCCATACAAACGAAGAAAGTTTGAAAAAAACTTATCAGGATATGGCTCAAGCTTATAGCAATATGCTGCGCCGATCGGGCTTGCAATTCCGAGCAGTAGATGCTGATTCTGGAGCAATTGGCGGCTCTGGTTCTCAAGAGTTTATGGTGTTGGCTGAAGCGGGAGAAGATGAAGTTCTTTATACTGAAGATGGTCAGTATGCAGCTAATGTGGAAAAGGCTGTATCGATGCCTGCTGATGCCGAACCGTCGCCCTTTGCAACGTTTGAAAAGCGGGAAACGCCGGGAACTGAAACAATTGATAAACTTTGCAAATTTTTGAAATGTTCTCCGACGCAAGTTGTCAAAAATGTGCTTTATCAAGCTGTTTACGAGAATGGGATCACAGTCTTGGTCTTGGTAAGCATTCGCGGCGACCAAGATGTGAATCAGGTAAAGTTGCTGAATGAGTTGACGAAGTTAGCGGGCAATTATCAAGCTAAAACTGTTTTATTTTTGACTGTTCCCGATGCGGAAGCTCAGCGGAAATGGGCGGCTAAATCTTTACCTCTCGGTTATATGGCTCCGGATCTTGCTGATGATTATATCGCCTCCAACCCCCCCCAACCCCCCCTTACCAAGGGGGGGCAAGGGGGGGTATCTCCCAAGTTTTTGCGTTTGGTCGATCGCACCGCAGTTGACCTGACAAACTTTGTCACTGGTTCAAACGAATCAGGATACCACGTTGTCGGGGCTAATTGGGATAAAGAATTTCCGCTACCAGCAACGGTTGTAGGCGTCAGAACAGCCAAAAAGGGCGATCGGGCAGTGCACAACCCCGAACAAACCTTGCAAAGCGCCAGAGGCATCGAAGTCGGCCACATCTTCCAATTAGGAACCAAATACTCTCAAGCAATGGGTGCCACCTACACCAGCGAACAAGGCGAAGAAATGCCCTTTGTGATGGGCTGCTACGGCGTCGGCGTGTCGCGGCTAGCTCAATCGGCCGTAGAACAATCCTACGACAAAGACGGGATAATTTGGCCAGTGGCGATCGCCCCGTATCACGCCATCATTAGCATCCCCAATATTTCCGACGCCCAACAAGTAGAAGTCGCCGAAAAACTCTATGCAGAACTCAACCAATCTGGCATTGAAACCCTACTAGATGACCGCGACGAACGAGCCGGAGTTAAATTCAAAGATGCTGATTTAATCGGCATTCCCTATCGCATTGTTCCGGGTCGTTCGCTCAAAGCAGGCAAAGTTGAAGTCGTGGAAAGAGCAACTCACAAATCACATGAAATTCTCATTGATGAAGTAAATTCTACTTTAAAACAGTGGATTGAAGCCGCCATCAACTAAGCCTTTATAATTGGTAAGGTGCGCGCACCGTGCACCTACATTTAGGCTCGCAATGTTCCCGGTGTACACCCTACATTGCGAGCCTCTTGGGAGCATCACACTTTTTCAGCCCAGCTAGAAATTGGAGTTGGGAGGCAGGAGACAGGAGGCAGGATGCAAAATGCAGGAGGAAAGAGGAAAAAAGAAGGAGCCACAAGAAGTGTTTTGGGAGCATCTCAATGAAAGCAGCAAAGCTCGAAATTGGAATTAGGAGTCAGGAGTCAGGAGCCAGGAGAAAAGAGTCAGAAGGAAGAAGAAAGAAGTGTTTTTGCAAATATGAGATGCTCCCAGTGTTTTTACAAATATGAGATGCTCTTCCCTCTTCCTTCTTCTCTCTTCCTTCTTCCTTCTTCTCTCTTCCTTCTTCTCTCTTCCTTCTTCCCTCTTCCCTCTTCCCTCTTCCTTCTTCCTGACATCCGTTACATCCGTTACAGAATCCGTTGCCGAACTTCCCTCTTCTTTGAGATGTGAAATTCCCTAAAACTTAAAACTCGGTATGAATCTGAACCTAAATCAGTTTCTGCGATTCCCTCAATCCCGAATTGGGCGGTACTTAGCTCAAGTAACTGTCGTTGCTGTCGCTTACGCCGTGGGAGCGAGGCTAGCAATTTCAATTCAAGGTGTTAGTCCCTTTGCGGCCTCGGTGTGGCCACCCGCAGGAATTGCACAAGCTGGACTTTTATTGTTTGGGAGAAAAGTCTGGCCGGCCATAGTTTTGGGTACATTTCTGCTAAATTTGGTTAACCCAAATGAACAGATATTCGCGGTTTGGCTGGGAGGAAACGCCGGGGCAATTCTGCAAGCTGTTTTTGCAGTAACTGCCCTGCGCTGGATGGGGTTTCGTCCATCTCTCGCTCGCTTGAAAGATGTAGTTAATTTAATCTTGTTTGGCGGTCTAATTTCTACTCAAATCAGTTGCACGATTGGCGCGTTTTCCCTATATTTTGCGGGCAAAGTAGATTGGACAGAATATTTGTCGGTTCGATGGAATTGGTGGTTGGGAGACACAATGGGAGTTTTAATTTTAACTCCCTTAATCCTAATATTTTTTCGCCCTAAAGTAACCGCCGATCGTTTAAAAAGACAAACAGGCCACCAGCAAAGATATTTAATTTGGCGGGCAGTATGGTTATTATTATTAATTGGGGTGAGCTGGATTGTCTTTGTGTCGAAAAATGAAGCTTCTATTTCTAGTTATCCCCTGGAATATTTGCCGTTTCCTTTCATAATTTGGTCGGCGCTCCAATTCGGTCAACGAGCCGCTGTCCTAGCCTCGTTCATTGTCTCAAGCATCGCAATTATGGGCAGTTCTCAGGGAGGGGGGCCGTTCATAGCCAAAGCCGAAAATATCACTCAGGCTATCTTATTTTTGCAAGCTTTTATGGCTGTAGTTACAATTACCTCGCTGTTATTGGCAGCGACGGTAGCTGAACGCGCCGAGGCAGAAAATTCCCTGCGAGAAAGCGAAATAAAATATCGAGAATTGGTGGAAAATGCTAGCAGCATTATTATGAAATTGGATGCTGACGGCTATATTACTTTTTTTAACGAATTTGCCGAAATATTCTTTGGCTACACTCAGGAAGAAATCCTGGGTAAAAATGCAATGGGAACAATTCTTCCGCAGACAGACATCGAAGGGAATAACTTACAGTTGGTTTATCATGAAATTTTACAAAATCCCGATCGCTTTACCAGCTATGAAAATGAAAATATCCGGCGCAGTGGCGATCGCGTTTGGGTATCTTGGGCAAATAAACCGCTGGTTGGTTCAGCGGGAGAAATCCTGGGAATCCTCTGCATCGGCACAGATATCACCGCTCGCCGAAAAGCTGAAATAGCGCTGCAAAAGCTGAATGAAAAGCTGGAAATCCGAGTTGAAGAGCGGACAAATGCCCTGAAACACAGCGAACTTCAGCTACAGAAACAGAAATCGGCATTAATTGATTTAGCCAAAAATAAAGCGCTGAATCAAGGCGACTTAACAAAGGCGCTTCAAGAAATAACTGAAACTGCTAGCCGTACTCTGGAAGTTGCCCGATCGAGCGTCTGGCTGTACGATCGCACTAAATCCAAGATCGAGTGCCTGGATTTGTTCGATCGCGCTGTCAACCAGCACTCAGACGGTTTGGAATTAGCAGAAGCAGACTATCCTGTCTATTTCCAAGCACTGCGAGAAGAACGCGCAATTGCTGCCTTTGACGCGCAAAACGATTTTAGAACGAGAGAATTTGCGGAATCTTACCTAATTCCGTTCGGCATCACTTCCATGCTAGATACGCCGATTCAAATAGGCGGAGAAACAGCAGGAGTCCTCTGTTTAGAACACGTAGGAATGCCCCGCTATTGGACGATTGAAGAACAAAGTTTCGCTGTTTCTCTAGCAGACTCTGTAACTTTCGCAGTGGAAGCGCGAGAACGCCAGCGCGCTGAAGAAGCGCTGCGGCAAGCTGAGGCAAAATACCGCAGCATTTTTGAAAATGCGATCGTCGGCATCTTTCAAACTACTCCCGATGGGGAATATCTCAGCGTCAACCCTGCTTTAATTCGTATTTACGGTTATAGTTCCTTTGAAGAGTTGAAGGCAAATTTAACTAATATTAACCGCCAGCTATATGTATGCCCCCAACGCCGCGCCGAAGTCATTAAATTAATGCGAAAAAACGGCACAGTATCAGATTTTGAATCTCAAGTTTACCGCCAAGATGGCAGTATAATTTGGATTGCGGAGAATGCTTATACTGTCTGCGACGGACATGGAAATTTGCTTTATTACGAAGGTACTGTTCAAGATATCACAACTCGCAAACAAGCTGAGGCAGCTTTGCGCTTAGAACAAGAAAAATCTGACCGTCTCCTGCTCAACGTTTTACCGCAAGCGATCGCCGACAGATTAAAACAAGACCAAAGCATCATCGCCGATACTTTTTCCGAAGTAACAGTATTGTTTGCAGATATAGTCGGTTTTACCCAAATTAGTTCCCAAATTTCTCCACCGGAATTAGTTTCCTTGCTAAACGACATTTTTTCCACCTTCGATCGCCTAGCAGAAAAGCACGGATTGGAGAAAATTAAGACTATTGGCGACGCTTACATGGTAGTAGGAGGGCTGCCCATGCCCCGCAGCGATCATGCAGAGGCGATCGCACAAATGGCCCTTGATATGCAGCAGGCAATTATTGACTTCAGCAATACCCACAATCAAGATTTCAGCATCAGAATCGGCATCAACAGCGGCCCAGTTGTCGCGGGAGTAATCGGTATTAAAAAATTTATTTACGATTTATGGGGAGACACCGTTAACACCGCTTCCCGCATGGAATCCCACGGCTTGCCGGGGTGCATTCAAGTCACGTCGGCAATTTATGATATATTGCAGGACAAGTATGTATTTGAAAGTCGCGGCGCGATCGAAGTTAAAGGCAAAGGCGAGATGAACACTTATTTTCTTACAGGCATCAAGTTATAGCTGTAAGGAAAAAGGCTTTTCGGCTTCGCTCAGCATAAAAAGAAGGAAGAAGCAATATAATAACTCATGTTTCAGCAATTAAGAACATCCTAATATTCGCTGGCGGTTGCTATAGTTAGTTAAAAATATAACACTCAGTATGATTCCAAAAAAAAATCAGTTTCTGCGATTTACTCAATCTAGAAATTCGCAATACTTAGCAAAAGTAGCTGCCATTGCTTTTGCTTACGCTTTGGGAGGAAAAATAGCAATTTCAATCCCAGGCGTCAATACATTAGCTAGCTGCGTCTGGCCGCCGGCAGGAATTGCACAAGCTGCACTTTTATTATTGGGTCGGCGAGTTTGGCCGGGAATAGCTTTAGGCGTATTTTTGTTCGAGACTATCAACAAAATGTCATTTTTTAGTGCATTGTTAGCTGCGTTAAGTGCTTGCTTGCAAGCTTTTTTTGCATTTGCTTTGTTGCGAAGACTCAACTTTCGCTCATCACTATCTCGGCTCATAGATGTAGTCAATTTAGTCTTGGGCGGCGCTATAGTTGCCACTCAAATCAACTGCACTCTCGGCACGCTGCGCCTCTGTGTAACTGGTTTAGTTGACTGGAGCGAATATTGGAACATTCGATGGAATTGGTATCTCGGAGATACATTAGGAGTGTTAATCTTTACTCCCCTGCTGTTGATTATATACAACCACAAACCAGCGCCCCGCCCTTCACCAAATACAGCTTCTCAAACGATTCTCAATCGCATCGGTGCCGGAATATGCCTGCTGTTATTAGTAACAGTCAGTTGGCTAATCTACAACTCAAAAAGTGAAAGTAATCTCTCCGGTTATCCCCTCGAATACTTGCCATTTCCCTTAGTAATTTGGGCAACCATTCAATTCGGTCAGGTAGGGGCGGTTTTAGCATCTTTCATTGTATCCAGTATCGCCATTTGGGGCGGTTCTCAGGGAGGCGGGCCTTTTATTGCCAAAGCGGAAAATATCAATCAGGCAATCTTATTTTTGCAGGCTTTTATGAGCGTAATTGTAGTTACATCGCTGCTGTTGGCCGCCACTGTAGCCGAACGCGCATCAGCAGAGGATTCGCTGCGCCAAAGCGAAATTAAGTATCGGGAATTAGTGGAAAATGCTAACAGCATTATTTTAAAAATAGATAGGGCAGGAAATATTACTTTTTTTAACGAATTTGCACAGAAGTTTTTTGGTTACGATGAAAAAGAGATAATTGGCAAAAACGCCGTGGGAACAATTATTCCCCAGACAGATACAACAGGAAATGACTTGGCAGCAAAGTTGAGAGATATTTTGCAAAACCCAGAACAATACACGCGAAATGAAAATGAAAGCATCCGGCGCAGCGGCGATCGGGTTTGGGTATCCTGGGCAAATAAACCGCTGTTTGACGCGGCAGGAAAGTTCGCGGGAATGCTGGCAATCGGTACGGATATCACAGACCGCAGGCGGGCTGAAATGGCACTTTACAAGCTGAATGAAGAGTTAGAATTTCGAGTGAAAGAACGAACTAATGCTCTGAATGATACTTTAAGTGCACTGCGAGTGCAACAGGAACAATCAGAACGCTTGTTGTTGAATATTTTGCCTGAAGAAATAGCAAATCGGTTGAAGCGAGGAGACAGTACGATCGCAGACACCTTTGCTGACGTTACTGTCTTGTTTGCGGACATAGTAGGCTTTACTCAATTGAGCTCGCGAGTTTCTCCAACACAATTAGTAGCCTTGCTGAATGACATCTTTTCGACCTTCGACAACCTAGCAGAAAGGCACGGTTTGGAAAAAATTAAGACGATTGGCGACGCTTACATGGTAGTAGGAGGGCTGCCAATTCCTCGCCCGGATCACGCAGAAGCGATCGCAGAAATGGCGATCGATATGCTGCAGGCAATTACTGACTTCAGCAATATCCACAATCAAGATTTCAGCATCAGAATCGGCATCAACACTGGCCCGGTTGTCGCCGGAGTCATCGGAATTAAAAAATTTATTTACGATTTGTGGGGAGACACCGTTAACACCGCTTCCCGCATGGAATCTCACGGCTTGCCGGGGTGTATTCAGGTAACAGAGACAACTTATCAGCAGTTGCGAGAAAAGTATTCATTTGAAAACCGCGGCGCGATCGAAGTTAAAGGCAAAGGCGAGATGACTACTTATTTACTGAAATGCCGAAAATTGGTTTAGTAAAGGTTTTTCTCTAAAAGTAAGGGCGATCGCACGCTTGAGAGTGCGATCGCCCTTACTTTTACGCTAGCCAAGTTTTTTAAAGCTTGTACAGGTTAATTCCAGCTTCCTTCGCCATGATTTCCAAACCCTTGTGTTGCAAGGTTTTAATCGCCTTTGTAGAAAGGTGCAATCTTACCCAGCGCTTCTCCTGCGGCCACCAAACCCGCTTCCACTGCAAATTGGCGTCTTGCAATTTGTGAGTGCGGTGGTGCGAGTGAGAAACTGCAAAACCGTTATTCGCCTTCTTCCCCGTTAGCTGACATTTCCGTGACATACTTCCCTCCAGATTACCGTTTTTTGCGTGCAGCATTTCATTATACCCGAAGGAAGAAGGAAGAAGGAAGAAGGAAGAAGGAAGAAGGCTTGACTTATCCCTTTACCAATAGAAATAAACTCTTGCTCCCCCCCTTAGCAAGGGCAGGGCGGTTTCATTCTCACCAAAATCAGGCTTTTGTAGGGGCGGTGCCCCCGTGCCCGCCCCCACCCACAGACGATTTCACAGGCGTTTGGGACATGGGGGCAACCACGGGGGGATTGCCCCTACAAGAGAATGAAACAGCCCCCCCTTAGCAAGGGGGGGTTGGGGGGGGTAATTACATTGCACGTTCAGTCAATTTTGTCAACACTTGATTCGATCGCTCGACAAAATCCTTCATCCCTTCAGCATCGAAACCCTTCTGGGCCATCAAAGCCAAGTCGTAAACGTGGTGACAAATCATACTCGCCAACTCAGCCGACGGAGACTCCCCGCCGCCTTGAATAATCGCACCCTGACTCAAACTCGCCAGATTTTGAATCAGCGGGTGAGACGTATTCACCAGCAAAACGTGTTCTTCGGGGAATTCGGCCGCTTGCTGCTGCAAAAGCGCCGTCATATCCCGCATCCGGCGCAAAGCTTCCGGCAAAAGTACGATCGCAGGTGGCGTCGCCTCCGCAGAGTCAGACTTCAAAGCTTCTGTGCGAATGTTCACTTTCGGCTTGTTGAGAGCTTTTTGGAACATTTCTTGAACTTGTTCGCTGCGAGTTTTATTCGTCGCCGGATCGACAATTTCCGCTTCTTTCTCTTTGTCAATTAGCGTTTCGTCGATGTCGGAATCAACCCGCGAGAATTTGACATCTAAGTGTTCTCGTTCCAAGAAACTAATGAAGTGCGTGTCGATGAAAGAATCCATAAACAGCACTTCTAAACCTTGGCTTTTGTGCATTGCCACATAAGTTGCTTGAGACGCCGGATCTGTACAATAAAACACCCGATTTTCGTGGCGTTTTTGATTGCGTTCCAAATACTCTTTCAGAGTCGTGTAAGGCTGCGTCGAAGTAGAAGTTTCCGACTTCGGAGTTACATCTTGCCACAAATCTCCTTCCTCAGTTTGCACCTGAACTTCGGGCGTTACAGTTTCTGGCTTCTCGGCTGTTGGTTCGTAGGTGCTGCGGTAGATTAAGATATCTTCGACTTGCTTTTTGAACTTGTCATCGTTGAGAGTTCCAAACTTGACAAAAGTGCCGATATCTTGCCAGCAACGGATGTATTCGTCACGGTCGTCGCGGTAGAGTTCTTTCAGGCGATCGCCCACTTTTTTCGCAATATAATCAGCAATTCTCCGCACAGTGCGATTGCTTTGCAAAGAACTGCGAGAAACGTTCAGCGGAATATCGGTACTGTCAATAACTCCCCGCAGCGGCATCAAGAATTTCGGGATAATTTCTTCGCAGTGGTCGCTGACAAAAACCTGGTTGCAGAATAGCTTGATATTGCCTTGGGTAACATCGACATCCGGGCGCAGTTTTGGAAAGTAAAGAATGCCGTTGACAATAAAAGGATAATCTGTATTCAGGTGTACCCACAGCAGTGGCTCGTCTTGGAAGGGGTAAAGGTAGCGGTATAGTTCTAAGTAATCTTCTTTTTGCAAATTGCTGGCTGATTCCCGCCAAATTGCTTTGTGCTTGTTGAGTTCCTCACCCTCAAATTTGATGGGAACGGGCATGAAATCGCAGTAAGTTTTGATTAACTGCTTAATGCGAGTGGGTTCTACATATTCTTGTTCTTCATCTTGGAGGGTAAGAGTAATAGTAGTGCCGCGTTCCGTGCGGGAGGATTCTGATAGCTCAAAAGCGGGAGAACCGTCGCAAGACCAGTGTACTGCTTGGGAGCCTTCTTGGTAAGAAAGAGTATCAATGTCTACTTTCTTCGCCACCATGAAAGAAGAGTAGAAACCTAGGCCGAAGTGACCGATAATTGCGTCCTCGCCGCTGCCTTGGTATTTTTCAATAAATTCTTCTGCGCTGGAGAAAGCGACTTGGTTGATGTATTTTTTTACCTCATCGGCGGTCATGCCGATGCCGTTATCGGAAATTGAGAGGGTTTGGTTTTCTTTGTCGATCGCTATGTTGATTTGCGGTTCGCCCACCTCGCCGCTGTATTCGCCGGAACGAGAAACCATTTTGAGTTTGGCAATGGCATCGACGGCGTTAGAAATTAGTTCCCGCAAGAAGACTTCGTGGTCAGTGTATAGCGACTTCTTGATAATCGGGAAAATATTTTCGGTATGGATTGAAATTGTTCCCTGTTCTAAAACTGTCATAATTTTTCGCTAGGTATTTGTCGGTAATGAACCGTGATTAGTCATTGGTCATTGGTCATTGGTCATTAGTTATTAATTGTTAGTCGAGCTGAATTTTCCTGTTATACGTTGTTAGCTACTAACTACTAACTACTAACTACTAACTACTAACTACTAACTACTAACTACTGACTACTGACTGAGGACTAATGACTATTTAATGATTTTCGGCGATCGTGCTACCTTTTGCCAAAGGGATTACCCGAAATAACTGATTCGGTTTCCCTCACATGGTAACTCACAAAGGCAATCGCAGGAAAAAGGTGCTGCCACAGCCCAATTCGCTGCGGGCGCTGAGGCTGCCGCGGTGCGCGCGGGCTATGGTTTGGGCGATCGCCAATCCCAGTCCCGAACCGCCTGTATGGCGCGATCGATCGCTGTTGACTCGGTAGAATCGATCGAATATTCGCTCTAAATCTGCAGCCGCGATCCCCATACCGGTATCTTGCACCTGAACGATCGCCTCCTGGTGGCTGCAATCTAAAATAACTGTTACTTTCCCGCCCGCCGGAGTGTATTGAATGGCATTAACAATTAAATTAGCAACTAAGCGATAAAGTTGGTCGGAATTGCCGACAACATTTAATTGCTGCGGCACTCGCACTTCGGATGTTAACGCTACCTTAGAAGCGATCGCCAAAGCTGCCAATTCCTCTACTAAATCGCTAACAAGGTCATTCAAACAACACAATTGAGGGCGATCGCGTATCACTTGATTATCCATGCGAGCCAGTAGCAGCAAATCAGCCACTAACTGAGTTAATCGTCGGTTTTGGCGCTCTACAGTTCGCAAAATTTCCCGCGCCTCTTTTTCATCCAATTGAGGCGTCAACAGCGCTGATTCTACTGTCGCCTGCGAAGCCGCTAAAGGCGTCCGCAATTCGTGAGCAGCATCCGCTGTAAACTGTTGAATTTGTCGGTAGGAAGAATAAATCGGTTTCATTGCCAATCCTGCCAATAACCAACTAGCAAAGCCTATCAAAATCAATGCTGTAGGTAATCCTAATTTTAAAACCCATTTCACTGTACTGAGATAATCATTAAAGTCTTGTAGGCTCCGGCCAACTTGAAAATATCCCCAATCTTGCTGTGTTTGGGTGTGGAGCGCTACAGAAATTTGGTGAAAAACATTACCTTTAGTATCAGTTATCGTTTGCCAGTATTGGGAGTTGAATTCGGCTGGTAATTCTTCTGGATAAGCGCCGGCGGTAGCAATTAATTTCCCCGACTCATCAAATAAACGAATATAGTAATAGCCTTGGTTGATAGCGCTTAAAATATGGCGGCTTGGCAACTGTTCTTTAATGCCTTTAACTCCCATTAGGCGGAGGTTGGGCAACAGCTCATTGACTATTGGTTCTAGGCGTCCGGGCTGCTGCAATTTTGTTTCTAGGCTGTCGTGTAGCGTCCCCGCTACCGATTCTAATTCGCGGTCTATGGCTACCCAGTGAGCGTGGGCGATCGCCTTATATACGCCCAATCCCAGCAAGCTTAAAATCAAACCCATTACTGCTGCATAGGAAAGAGCTAATTGCCAGCGAGTTCGGTTAAAGAGTTTATTTTGATTCACATTGATTCGAGCGCTCTTTTTTAAGGTAAATATCCCAAGGTAAATAATACATTATTTTCTAATTGTACCAAGATTTCTGGATTAACTTCACCAATTTTATTTCGCAATCGTGTTTTATCCAAAACTCGCATTTGATGGCACAAGGCAACGGAATCTTGAGTCAATCCTCCCTCACCGCTGGGAATGAAAACAGATGAAGGGAGAGAGGCACGGCGCAGATTAGTTGTTAGAGGAATACTGATAACAGTAGTCGTGTATCTCGCAATAGTATCGTTCTGGAAAATAATTATGGGACGTACACCTGCCTGTTCGGAACCTTGCGTAGGATCGAGGGCTGCAATCCAGATTTCACCCCGTCTGACTGTCATGCCAAATCCTCATGTTTTAGGAGTTCTGCATATTCGCTCATTCCGAGTTCCGCAAGTTGTCGGTCTTCTTCGGCAAATTCGCTGTAGAGTGCAGCTAAGTTAGTTTCATCGATTGCTGGAATAGTAACTAATTTGGCACGAAATTTCAGGAAAGCAATAAATTCAAATACTTGTTTTAGTTGTTCTATATCGAGCTTTTCTAACTCTTGTTGGATTAAATCTTTCATGGCAGTCATTTTTCCGATCGAGTTTTCTATATTATAGCTAGATACTGGAAACGAGGTATATTCCCCCCGCCGTTGCCCCTACAGCTTTAATTTCTCATGCGGTATCCGACGCCGTGTACAGTTTCAATTAAATTCGCGCAGCCAACCGACTCAAGTTTGCGTCGCAGCAAACGCACTTGAGCTGCTACCACATTGCTAAAGCTATCTGCACTCGCCTCCCATAGCTGATTCCGAATTTGGTCAGTGGTGACAATTTGGTTCGGATGTTTCATAAAGTATTCTAGCAGTTGAAATTCTTTGTTTGTCAGCGAAATTATCTGGTTTTTGCCGTGGGTATCGACATGACAAGCAGTGCGATTTCCGCAGTCGAGAACGAGATTCCCTACTTGTAGCTGTTGTGGTTGAATTTGGGGCGATCGCCTTTGCAAAGCCCGCAACCTTGCTAACAGTTCCGCCATCCCGAACGGCTTGACTAAATAATCGTCAGCCCCGGCATCTAGTCCCGCAACTTTATCTTCCATTCGGTCTTTTGCTGTCAGCATCAAAACGGGCAGTGCGCTATGTTTAGCACGCAATCTCCGCAGCAGTTCCAATCCTGACAATCCTGGTAGCAACCAGTCAAAAATAGCGAGGGTGTATTGCGTCCACTGGCTGTCTAAATATTCCCAAGCTTCATTGCCATCTAGGGCCCAATCAACTATATATTTTTCCTGCTTTAGGGTTCGCTCGATCGCTTTCCCTAAATCGGGCTCATCTTCAACTAGCAAAACTCTCATAACTCTAATTTATAGCGGTAAATCCTTATACATTGTTACCGATCGGCAGCATCTACCCCAACATCTAACCTCACATACTGAGATGAAATCAGCATGAAATTTTCTAATTTCGCAGAAAAAGATGATAGTTGACAATTATTGACAACAAGCTGGAAATGTCTTATACTCAAACGCAATCAAATTTTTGATAATTTTTTTCAATAAGTATGACAGATTTATCCGATCATCCCGCCATTAGAAAGGCTGGGCGCTGGAGTCGCCGCCAACTGCTACAGCTAGGAATAGCTGGTGCTGGGGTAGCGGGCGGCGCGATCGCACTTCAAAACTTGACTCGCAAACCGACATCAGTTGCGAGAATACCGCCCATGCCCGCAGATGCACTCACCGTCAGCAATATCAACCCGATGCAAATTGCACGGGATTTTGATTACGGCACGGTGACGCGCGAAAACGGGCGCACGGTACGCGAATTTCGCCTGGAAGCTAATACTTCGATCGTCCAACTTAACAGCGCCGTCACCTTCAACACCTGGAACGTGAACAATCGCGTGCCGGGGCCGACATTGAGGGCAACTGAGGGCGATCGTATCCGCGTCATCTTTTATAACAAAGCCGGACATTCTCATTCGCTGCACTTTCACGGCGTTCATACCAGCGAAATGGATGGCGTTAAACCTGTGAAAAACGGTTCGGTATTTATTTATGAATTCGATGCCCAGCCTTACGGAGTGCATCTATATCACTGCCACATTGCTCCTGTAACTCGCCATATCGGTAAAGGACTTTATGGAATGTTCATCATCGATCCGCCCAAACCCCGTCCTCCCGCCGATGAAATCATGTTAATCATGGGAGGATATGACGTAAACGAGGACGAAAAGAATGAACTTTACGCTTTTAACGGCTTGCCAAATTATTACATGAAGCACCCTATTTCAATCTATAAAAATCAGCTAGTTCGGCTTTACGTTCTCAACCTGATTGAGTACGAAGCAGCAGTAACGTTCCACTTGCACGGTAATTTTTTTGACGTATATCGCACGGGAATGACTTTAACTCCCAGTGAAAGAACTGATGTGATCACAATGGGAGTAGCTGAAAGACATATTTTAGAATTTACCTACGGCTACGCCGGAAAATATATGTTTCATCCCCATCAAGATGCGATCGCCGAAGCTGGCTGCATGGGTGTATTTGAAGTCATCACTTAAACCAAATCCTGCTACCAGGGTGCGCCGATTCAAATAAAGTATGAAATTATTTGACAAGCTCGATCGCAAATAGGTAGAATAAATAACTCGCAAATAATTGAGAATCTTTCTTAATAACTTGTGAATCAAAATGCACATAACGTAAAAATTAGCAACAGCCATGTTATCAACATTTCGTTTATTACTCACATCTTGCACCCTTCTTAAGAACAGGCAAGATGCCTGTTCCACAAACAATGACTTTTCTTGTGGGGTGGGCGTCCCCAAGAACAGGCAAGATGCCTGTTCCACAAACAATGACTTTTCTTGTGGGGTGGGCGTCCCCAAGAACAGGCAAGATGCCTGTTCCACAAACAATGACTTTTCTTGTGGGGTGGGCGTCTCGCCCGCCCGTAGCAGGGTTGTTGCAAATGTTGCAAGATATCGTTTATTATCTACCGCCGCTGCTACAGCCATCCTCGTTGCTCTGGCCGGTTGCGTTTCCCCCACAGCCAGCAACACCGACAGCACACCCTCACCCGCTGCTACAGCCAGTCCCGCAGCCACAAGCGGTCACAGCGGGAATCACGGCGGCAAAGGCGGCATCAACATCAATACTGCCATTCTTTCAGAGTTAGATAAACTCGAAGCCAAGTTAGGAATACCGGCACTTTCTAACAAAATTCAAGCCAGCCGTCCTTACGGGAAAGTCGAAGAATTGGTATCAAAAAATGTCATTACTCAACCCCAATTCGACGAAATTAAAGACATGGTGACTATTGAAGATGTCGTCCTCACAGGTGAAGCCAAAGATGTAGACTTCATGACTAAAATGGGATTGATGAAAGGGCATCTTATCGTAGCAAAAGAACTCTTGGATCAAGGCAAACCAGACCAGGCAGAACCTCACATCGGGCATCCAGTCGAAGAAATTTATGCCGATGTGGAAGATCAGCTAAACGAGCGTAAAATTCCCGAATTTAAGACTACTTTAATTAAATTGCAGGATTTAGTTAAAGCGGGTGCAAAAGACCCGGCTCAAGTGACTGCGGAATTTGACACATCGATGCAAGCTGTAGATGGAGCAATTGCCGCTCTTCCCGAAGCGCAGCGAAAAGATCCGAAATTCGTGCTGCAAGTGATTAACGGCTTGCTGGATACAGCTAATTCCGAATACGGAGCGGCAGTTGCTAACGGCAAAATTTCCGCAATTATTGAATATCAAGATTCGCGGGGTTTTGTCATGTACGCGGAAAACCTGTACCAAGATATCGCCGAGCAAGTGGCTAAAACTAGCCCGGAAATTGACAAAGCAATTGTTGCCAACATGACTGAACTGAAGACAAATTGGCCAACGGCGATCGCACCCCCCGCGCCCGTAAAAACAACCGAAGAAGTCACCAAGCTAGTTAAAACTATCGAAAGCGACAGCCAAAAAGTTCTCAAACCAGCCTCCTAAAAAATCACTTCTCATCAAGAGCGGTAATTGGTAAATAATCTGCCAATTACCTCGCTCCTTAACCACTCCCATTCCTACCATAAAAAAATGAATTTTGGCGAAGCATTGCCCACCTTTGTAATTACTCTCCGCGAAGGAGTCGAAGCCGCCTTAGTTGTCGGCATCGTTCTAGCTTGCCTCAAAAAATCAGGACAAAGTTATTTAAGTCCTTGGGTTTTCGGCGGTGTTGGGGTTGGACTTATTGCCAGCGCTTTGATAGGTGTACTTTTCGGCTGGACTATGCAAATTTTGTCCGCATCCAATCAGCCTTTTGCACCGATTATGGAATCGCTGCTAGAGGCCACCTTTGGGGTTATAGCAATAGCAATGCTGAGCTGGATGCTGATTTGGATGACTAAGCAAGCGCGATTTATGAAAGCCGAAGTCGAAGGCGCTGTGAGTGCCGCCTTAACGCAAAACTCTCATGCCGGTTGGGGCGTATTTAGTTTAGTTTTTATTGCCGTTTTGCGCGAAGGGTTTGAAACTGTTTTGTTTGTCGTCGCCAAGTTTCAACAAGGCATTATTCCAGCCATCGGCGCTTTGGGAGGAATACTTTCAGCCACCGGACTTGGTGTCCTGCTGTTTAAATGGGGAGTCAAAATTAATATCCGCCTGTTTTTTAAATATATGGGCATTTTATTGCTCTTCATTGTAGCGGGTTTAGTGGTATCTACTTTGGGATTATTTGACAGCGCGGTGAATATTTTATCGCAAGCAAATCGCGAGTCAGCAGCGCTGTGTTTCTATTACGAAAGATTTACTAAAATCCACTCTTGTATTCTCGGCCCAATGGTCTGGAATACCTCGAAACTGGTTCCAGAAGACAAGTTTCCCGGTTTGCTGTTGAGTGCGTTGTTTGGCTACACGGATAAGCTCTATGTCGTGCAGGCGATCGCTTATTTCGTCTTTTTAATTACCGTGGGCGGGATTTATTTTCAAAGTTTGGCGGGTCGAGTGTTTTTCCCGTTCAAAAAAAACTCAGGTAACGAAATAAGAAATTAAGTGCGATCGAAACGCGATCGGCTTTGTAGTCGAAATGCAGGAGGCAGTTGTTTGTGGCTAATAACTAATGCGCTCCTAAGTTAGAGCGCATTAGGAAATCAGCCATCTATTGATTGAAGGTAAAACGACCGTCAACTTTTTCTCCCTTAATATCCGCTATCACTTTCACTGGATATTGTCCGGCTTCTGTACCTGGAAAAATCCCGTAGTAATGTTTGCCCTCAGCGTCGTATTTGAGTTCCATAGTTTGTAGTTTTCCATTCGCTAACTGCACTTGAGCGATGACTTTGGCGTCGGTAACGGGTTCGCGTTTGTCCCCTTTTTTCAAATAAAGATCTAAGTGAGTTCCGGTTGCTTGTTTCTGAGTTATAAACTCTAAGTAATAAGCTCCAGACTCGACAACTTGACCTCCTTGAGATGTTTTCGTATGCTCTGTTTTAGCTGTTGCTGCCGGGGAAGCATTTGGAGGTGAAGGCTCAGTTTGAGAGGCTGCTGGATTGGATGTCGGGCTGTTATTTGGATCGCTGGCTTTCTCGCCTTGACTGCAAGCTCCCAAAAACAGCAATCCAACACTACCTAGAACAATTAAATTTGACTTAAGCGATTTCATTTGTTTGACTCCTTGCTGACTGACAATAATTGGAAAATATCACACATTAACTACCTTGCCGTCTTCAATAACTGGCTGAGGTTGTTGAGGTCGTAAAAAATGCCAAAATTGAGCATACAAAGCTGGCAAAACTAACAGAGTTAAGGCTGTAGAAGTAAATAACCCTCCTAAAACTACGACTGACAGCGGTTGCAAAATTTCCTTTCCCGGGCCGCCTTCTAAGACTAAAGGTGCTAAACCCAAAGCTGATGTTAAAGCGGTCATCAGGATAGCGTTTAGCCGTTCCATCGAGCCTTTAATAATTGCTTCCTTAAAAGCCATTCCCTCGGCAAATTTAGTGTTGTAGTTGTCTACTAATAACAAGCCGTTGCGGGTGGCAACGCCAAATAAAGTGACAAAGCCAACCAGGGAAGCTACAGAGATGATGCCGCCAGTCAAAGCTACCGCAATTACTCCTCCTACTAATCCGATCGGCAAATTAATCATAATCATAGCAGTTGAAGGAATTGACTTGACGGACAAGTACATCAATACTGTAATTACCAAAAAGGCGATCGCACTAAATATCATAATATTTTGCGAAGCTCTTTGTTCTGCTTCAAATTGACCGCCGTACTGGATAAAATAGCCAAAAGGCAACTGCACCTCTCGTTTGACTTTAGCTTGAATTTCATTCACAACCGATCGCAAATCCCTACCTTTAGCATTCGCCGCCGCCACAATCAACCGGGAAACATTCTCGCGGTTAATCGTATTTGGCCCCGTACCGTATTTAACAGTCGCAACTTGGGCGAGGGGAATCTTGTTGCCGCTTGGAGTATCAACCAACAAATTCTGAATAGTTTCTAGGTTGTTTCTGGCTTCAGCCTGCAACCAAACAACTAAGTCAAAAGTTTGCTGAACCTCCAAAACTTGAGAAACAACTTTGCCGTTTAAAGCGGTCTCAATTATTTCAGAAAGCTCTCCGATTTTCAAACCGTATCTACCCGCAGCTTGGCGGTTAAACTTAATTTGAATTTGTGGCACTGGCACCTGCGGTTCGAGTTGCAAATCCACAATGCCTTCCACTGTTTTCATTTGCTCTTCAACTTTGGCACCGATGCTGCGAAGTTGATCCAAATCCGGGCCAAAGATTTTGACAGCAATCTGACTTCTGACACCAGATAAAACCTCATCCATCCGGTGAGAAATAAAACCGCCGATATTTGGTGCAACTCCCGGCAATTTACCAAACTCCTGCCGCAGCGCTTCCAAAGTTTTTGGCCTGTTTTTCATGCCCTCCTCGCTTAAACCAATATCAATGTGAGCCAAATTAACTCCCGCAGCATCAGCATCACCCGGAGCTCTGCCCGATCGCACTTGCACGTATTCAAACCTGGTATCATCCTTAAGTGCATCTTCAATAGCAAAAGCAGCGCTATCTGTTGTCTCCAAAGACACCCCCGGATAAAGCATAATAGTATTCACCAAAGTTTGCTCCTGAAACTCTGGCAAAAACACCCGTCCAAAGGAAGGCAAAATAATTAATGCAGCCACCATGCTAGCAGCCGCTAAAGCTAAAATAATCCCCGAATAGCGCATTGACAAATTTATCGAAAAATGATATATACGCTTGCAAAATCTCGGCAGCCAAGGTTCCGCAGCACTCATGCGTTTGGTAGGCAACAAGATAGCACAAAGGGCCGGAGATATTAACAGCGATTCCAGACTAGAAATCACAACAACTACCAAATAAGTAATCCCCATCGGCGTAAAAATTCGACCTTCTACACCGGGCAAAGTAAAAATTGGAGAAAAAACAACAATCCCAATAACAGTCGCTCCAATTAACGAATCGCGCACCTCTTGACTGCCATCAAAAATCACATCCATCACCGGGCGAGGATGAAGAGAAGCCTTATTTTCTCTCAAATTGCGGTAGGTATTTTCGGCATAGACGATCGCATCGTCGATCGCAGTGCCGATCGCCACCGACAAACCCCCCAAAGTCATCGTATTTAATCCCAGCCCCAGCCAATTCATCGCCAGCAGCGCCAACAGCCAAGTCAGAAAGAAATCCAGCAAAACAACCGCGAGAGTGCGCCAATTCATCAAAAACGGGATGAGAATAAGGGTGACAATGATACTGCCTTCAATTAAAGCCGATCGCACATTCTCCACCGAGGAATTGATATACTCTTCCTGGCGGAAAGTCACAGTAACTTTAATATCTTTGGGCAGAGCTTGCTGCACCTCAGCCATTGCTGCCTCAACTGCTTTCGTTACCGTCGGAGTATCAGCAACTGGCTGTCTGTTTACCATCACAATCACAGCTTTTTTGCCGTTAAAACTGCCATCGCCCCGCTTGATTGCAGCACCAATCTTGACCTCAGCCACATCACTAATTCTGACGGGTGTTCCGTGGCGAGAGTCGATCGCCGATTGCTGCAAATCTTCCACAGACTCAATCCGCCCCACCCCCCGGATTAAAGTTTCTCGATCCGGCGTAATTAAATACCCCCCCGGCGCGTTAACATTCGCAGCCGCCGCCGCTTCAGCTACTTGCTGCAACGACACATTAAAAGCTTTTAACTTGGCAGGTTCTACTAATACTTGATACTGCCTTTCTTCGCCGCCGTATGCCACCACTTGAGCAACGCCTGTCACTGCCAAAAGCCGATTTGTGACTTGCCAATCAACCAGACGGCGCACTTCCATCAAAGGAGTAGTTTCCGAGGTAAAAGCATAGGTAATAACAGTGCCGACAGGAGAAGTTGTGGGAGAAATTTGCGGTGTTTCTACCCCAGCCGGGAGTTTGCTTTGAGCTTGCTGCAACCGTTCTGTTATCAACTGGCGCGCTTGATAAATTTCAGTTCCCCAATCAAAGATTACCTTAACCGAAGAAAGGCCCACAGCGGAAGACGATCGCACTGCTGTTACCCCAGGAGTTCCGTTAATCGCACTTTCGATCGGTAGTGTTACCAAAGACTCGATTTCTTCCGGCGCGAGCCCCGGTGCTTCCGTCTGAATTTCCACCTGCGGGGGTGCAAAAGGAGGGAAGACATCAAGGGACATTTGGGGGATGATATACAATGTCCAAAGACTAACAATAATGGTGGCGACAACGACTAGCCAGCGGCGGTTAATTACCCATCTAAGAATAGTGCTGAACATTTTATGATTTTATAGAGGTGATGACTACCAGCCACCGTTGGGCGATCGACCATTTAACAATAAAATTTAGCCAATATTAAATGCTCCGGCTGCCGTAGCTTTTCCCGCGATTCCTTGGCTGAACAGTGTTAAATAGCCATTCTATTTAGCTTGACACCCAAAAATGAAATTAGGATGAAATATTTTAACTTTCAACCCGAATTCATAAGTCATGTAAAATCTATAATCTAAAATCTAAAATCTAAAATGATATAACCTGCGTTGCTATTTTTGACAATGCAGCTTACAACAATACTCACATCTTGCACCATTCTCAATTACTTGTTTAGGAACAGGCTTTTCGGCCTGTTCCACAAGAAAACTCATTCTTTGTGGAACGGGCATCTTGCCCGTTCTTGACAATAGTGCAAGATATCAGAATAGTTATTATGCAAGCACCAAAACACTCCTCACAAACTCTAGAAAGCATTGGCGAAATAGACTACAATCCAGTACCGCCAAAGCGCTCGGAACGGGTAATCATGCGCGCTCAGTTCAAAGGGCGTAAAAAACCTCTGCCGTATATTTTCGATGAAGAACGATCGTAGAGCCTTTCTGGGTGCAGGTAAATTAATCAACTATTTTGCAAAATAGGGATGTACCCTTTTGACTTACTTCAAAAAGATGAACTTGCCATTATTTCCATCTACATCCATCTTGATTTGAGCAATGTAAAACTGGCTCTGTACAACTTCACCTTCAGGGGTAAAGGAAATTTCACCGAGAGGGGTATTGTACTTTCCAGCTAGGATTTGCTGATTCAGCTTTGTGCGTAACTCTGCCAATGACAACACGCTGAGTTTGGTTTTACTATCCAAAGCTTTCAAGGCTTCCACGAATACTTGTACGGCAGTGAAGGCTTGAGCACTAAACTGCGGTGGTTCCTTCTTGTTTTGCTTTACATAAGCATCGCGGAAGGCAGCATTGATTTCGCCGGGGGCTTCGGGACTATAGGCTTGAGCAATGATAATACCATCGCAGAGTGCTTGACACACCGAGAAGATATTAGACGTGTTCAAACCATTGCCGCCAACGATGGTACCTTGATAACCCAGTTCCCGCAGTTGCCGGATCGAGTTACCCCCATCGGCTGCCAATCCTGAAATAACAACTAAGTCGGGTTGGAGAGCGAGTGCATTACCAATTTGAGCTTGGAAGTCCGTGTCAGTAGTTTGGAACTTTTGGACGGTGACGATATCAAGCCCTTGGTTTTTAATCGCTTGCTGGAAAATTTCTGTCTCCGATGTGGTGAAAGCGTCATTTTGAGCATAAAAGACAGCGACTTTTTTAATCTTAGGATTAAGCTTAAGCGCTGCCTTTACTGCATTGGGAGCTACAAGCGAAATAGGTGCAGAGACACGCGCAATATACTCACCAATCTCAGGAATCCCTTTGGCAGTATTCGATGCGCCAATGACTGGCAATTTTGCTCGTTCTGCGATTGGATTGGCACTAAATGCCTGCTGAGAAGACGATGGCCCAACAATGCCAACCACTCGATCTTGATTAATTAGAGTTTGGAAGGCGTTGATGGCTCCTGCTTCATCTCCTCCAGTGTCTTGAAACACCATTTTAATAGGAGTACCATTAACACCTCCCCTGTCGTTGAAATATTTCTCAGCAATTTTGACACCACCCACTGATTCCTGAGCTAAAAGAGCATAGTTGCTGGTTTGCGAGAATGCTGCTCCAATTGGAAGGGCAGTAGCTGAATTGGGTGTAGCTGCTGCTGGTGTATTGCTCGGAGTATTAGTGGTGGTGGTGGTAGGTTGATTGGTTTGACTACAAGCAACAACCAGTATAAAAGTGATGAACGAGGTGAGAATGTGAGTAAAGATACTTTTCTTAAACATCTTAGGACTTCCGCAGTGAGTATGTGCAACTACAATAGTCCTGAACATTTAGTTAGGTAATTGGTAATTGGTAATTCTATCTTACTCCGAACTTTCGCCAACTGGGATAAGGCGAAACTAGCCAGCGGCGGTTAATTACTCATCTAAGAATAGTGCTGAACATTTAATAATTTGGGAATTGGGAATTGGGCATTGGGCATTGGGAATTGGGAATTGGGCATTGGGCATTGGGCATTGGGCATTGGGCATTGGGCATTGATAAAAACAACTATCCGTGTATCCGTTACTTCCGTGTCGTGCTGTTACTTCAAACTCTTGACCGAAAGCATCCAGGATACCCGCCACGTGATTCATTCCTTCGCAGACTCAGGACCCAGAAATAACAAACCTGTATTCGATGAAACTTGCCGAACGTATTTATCCGTGGGGTCAATGCTTCAATCTAAAATCTAAAATCTAAAATCTAAAATCGATTGACTTCTGTCTCTGCATTTTTAACGTGATGGTTGTCATTGTGTAACAGCAGTTCATTGTCCAACGCCGATGTAGAGGCGGAAAAACCATTATTTGCAGCATTGTTTCCAGGAGCCGCTGCTATTGCTGGCAATTTGCGCCGATTTCCCCACAACACGCCGGCTGTGAAAGTCAGGGATGCGATCGCAACTCCTCCCCCTATTCCCGCCCACCATAAAGACACGGGTAAATTATTAAAATTAACCTCTGTTGCCTTGGGATTTGCGTCTTTCTTTTCCTCGTCTTTTGATGGCTTGCTGCCACCCCGCAAAGATTGTGCGTAAAGTTGAGGTGCTCGCTGCGTTACTATCAAATCTCCCTCGAATAAACCCCTCTTCACTTCAACTAAATCTCCGGCCGTTTGACCGAGTTCAATTTCAACAGCTTGATAAGCATTGCCATTTTGGACGTAAACGGTTTTTTTACCGCTAACATCCACTACCGCCGCACTGGGAATTGCTAAAATATTTGTTGCAGTTTTGTCGGTTAAAATCTCCAACTCCGCAAACAGTCCGGGCTTTAATTCACCGTTAATATTATCTAGTTCTGCTTTCACCGGCACCACCCGCGTTTCTCCTGACACGGATGACCCAATTAAGGCGATTTTTCCCTTGAAAGTGCGATCGGGTAAATTAGCGACTTTTACCCTCACTTCCTGACCCTGTTTTACTTTATTCAGGTCTTTTTCGTAAATATTGGCTGTGGCAAAAACGCGGCTGTCATTTAACAGACTCATCAACGGTTTTTCAGCGTTTACTGACTCTCCTGGGGTGATTTCGCGATCGGCTACCGTCCCGGAAATCGGAGCAACTACGGTAACGAGTCCTCGATCGTTGGCAACAGTTCCTAATTGTTGGAGTCGCGCTTGATAGGCTGCGTCAGCCAAGCGAATCCGCGACTGAGCGACTTCGACGGCAGTTTTGCCGCGTTTGAGTTGGTTCTCGGCTTCTAGGACTTCCCGGCGGCTCTGAGCTCTGGTAAGTTGAGCTTTTGCTTCCGCTACTCTGCCTTGAGATTCCCGCAATTCCCGCATTGGGAGGTCTACTTCGGCTTGTTTAATTTCGGTTTGGGCTTTGATAACTTCTGGACGGCTTTTTGCCTTAGCAACAGCGGCTTTTGCTTCGGCGAAGTGGGCTTGCGATTCCAGCATTGTGCGCCGCGCGATCGCCCCTGATGCCACTAATTCTTTGTCGCGATCGAACTGTTCTTTGGCAACAGTTAATTCTGTTTCTGCCCGTGCTATTTCGGCTTGCGCTATTTCAACTTGACGCTGATAGTTTTCTTTAGCGGCTTGTACAACTGAACGCTTGTTTACTAATTCTTGTTCTTGCTGGTACTGCTTAGTTACCGCTGCCAATTGGGTTTGGGCTTGGGCGATTTCTGCTGCGGATATTTGACTTTGGCGATCGTAATTTTCTCGTGCTAGTTTGAGATCGCCTTCCGCTTGCTGCAAATCTGCCTCAGCTTCGGCACGTTTCGAGAGAGATTCAACCCGCAACTGTCCTAATTCTGAACTCGATAAAACCGCCACCGGTTGACCTTTTGATACTTTGTCCCCAGGCTTAACCAGCAACTCTACTACTTTCCCAGCAACAGGAGCCGTAACTTCAACTTTTTCGTTGGGTAAAGTTTCAATTTGTCCTGTGGTTTTGATGCCGATATCTAGTCGCTGGCGGGAGGCAGGGGAGACTTTAATACCTAATCGTTTTGCTGTTTCGGCATCGACAGAAATAGCAGCAGGAGTTTCAGTTGTTTCGCCGCTTTGGTGAAATTCATCTCCGTGGCCAGCGTGGGCAAAAACAGCGGCAGGAGAACTTAGCAAAATTAGGCTGAACAAACTTCCCGAAAAGCTGCTAATAATTGCCGGATATTGAGCATATTTGTGGAATATCATCGTTGGCAATGTCCTTGAAATCAGGTTGAGTGCCACAGGTTTAGCAGTTGGTATTTTGCCAAGGTAAGTAAGTGATACCCATTAAGTAAAGTTACTTATTAGCATTTTCCAAGAAGCGACTGCTAAGCAATGACCAAGAGCTAGAAATGCTCTACTCAACCTAGTATTTCACGGTCAAATGAAATTAGGATGAAATTTCGCCTCAGCAGCCCAGATACCCACCGGCTGCTAAAATACCCATATAAGTTGCGCCTAGTGACAAGCGATTTGGCTGTAGATTTTTTGCCGGTTTTTTTATCTCTGCTGGCGCTGCAATTTCGTTGGTCAATGCGCTCACTAGCTCATCTACGGCTGCATTTGATTTATAAGTGGTGTTTAATTCCAAGCTATTCAATATCATAAACTACCCTCTCTATCTATCTAGCTTTTTGCTGACCTATCTACTACTTTAGAGGTATGGCTGAGCAATTGTCTACAGTATTCTTACGTAACTTTCTACTACTTTAGAGCTAGGGCGGCTCAATTATCTACAGTCTGTGTAGGTACTCTCAGGAAACTGAGGTGGAGTCAGACCAATGCTGACAGCCACAGTCAAGCTACATTACTTTGTCTACCAAGGTTGTCGCCACTTTTTCATTTGCTCAATTTCTTGCTTTTGTGAACCAAGTATTTTCTTAACTATCGAACTACTGTGATTAAGGTCACTTATTTTCATGATTTTGGTCACGTTTTGTTGAGGTGAGCTAAATTACTTTTTGTACCAAGCTTGCCGCCACTGTTTCATTTGCTCAATTTCTTGCTTTTGCGAAGTCAGAATTTCTTGAGACAATTTCTTCATTTCCGGGCGTTTTGACTTCTTCAAAGCATCTTGGGCCATCACTAAAGCTCCTTCGTGGTGAGGAATCATCGCATTGATAAATCGCAAGTCAAATTGGTCGTCAGCCGCCCCTAAATCCATGCTCATCATCATGTGGTGCATTTGTTCGGGAGTCATGGCCATCATGCGACCCATTGGAGCCTGATAAGCCATCGGGGTACTGCTGGCTTTGGGATACCAAGTTTTTCGCCACTCTTTCATTTGATTGATTTCGCGGTTTTGAGCAGCAATTATATCAGTGGCAAGTTTTTTCATTTCCGGGCGTTTAGATTGTTTAAGCACATCTTGAGCCATTTTTACAGCACCTTGATGGTGTACTGTCATGCCATCAATAAATCGCAAATCGTAGTCGGCATCAGCAGGGCCTAAATCCATTGACATATCGTGATTCATGCCATGATGCTCCATGCCACCCATGCCACCGCCTTGTGCCACGTTTTGCTTGTTGTTTGCTTCGGTTGCAGCCGTAACATTTGGGGCGGGAGTTTCACTGGAAGGGGCATTTGAACAAGCTGCAAGCACTCCGCTGGTTAAAGCGGCTGTGGCGGTCAACATCAGCGCTGCAAAGCCTGTTTTTAATGAAATTGGTTTCATAGAGCTTATATCCTTAAAACTGCCATTTATCTTCAGCTTTCCACATATAAATGAAATTAGGATGAAATTTTTGCTGCGAACTTGTAAAGAATTATTGCTCTGCCGTCGATCGCACTCAAAGTTAAGATTTACAGAACTGCTTTGTAAAACTTACCTAAACTTCTCTAAACTCATTTTTAGACACAGTTTGTGCTTACTTCCTACGCTGTTGGGTAGACGGCTAATCCCAAGATAAGTAGGCTATCCCCCTCAAGCCGAGGGTTCCCAATTTAAAATATTTAGACTTGCGTTCCAGTCCCGATCTAAAGATATGCCACAAGCAGGACAGTCAAAAGTCCGAATGCTTAGTGGCATATCTTTTTTGGTGCCACAATTGGAACAAGTCTTGGTACTAGGAAACCACTGGTCTACCAATACTAAATTAGCTCCATACATTTGACACTTGTAGTCAAGTTGACGTTTGAACTCGTAGAATCCAAGGTCAGATATTGCTCCAGCTAACTTGTGATTCGCCATCATTCCATGAACGTTTAAGTTCTCAATCTTAATTAACTTGAATGTTTTAGCTAAGTAAGTTGTCAACTTGTGAAGGAAATCTAAGCGAATGCGAGCTATCCGCGCATGGAGTCGGCTGATTTTACTGTAGGTTTTACGCTGGTTTTGAGAGCCTCGCACCTGCTTTGATGCTTTGCGCTGCAAAGTGGCAAGCTTGGTTTTCGCACTGGCTATCAACGGCTTTGGTGCATCAAAAGTTTGCTGGGTTGACAGCGTGGCAAAAGACTTAATACCGAGATCTATTCCTACAGAACTTTCAGACGGCTGAACAGGTAGGCGTTCTGCATCAACGCAAAAGGAGACTTTCCCAGCGATTTCCTTCTTTTGAAATCGTGAAAGTTTGAGAGAGGAAGCTACATTCTAGGGGTTCAAAAAGCCTAAAAGTTCCCAATGTAGGAATCTTAATCGTTCTGCCAGCAGTTAGCAAAACTTTGCCGTGAGACGAATCGACCGTAAAAGATTGACCGTCCCTGCGACTAGCGAATCTTGGATGACCTGCTTTCCCAGAACGGTAGCGACTAAACGCATCTTTGAGATCGATCAAAGCATTTTGGTAGACTCGGCTAGACAATTGGTTCATCCAAGCAAATTCAGGCTTTTTCTTGACATGGTTGGTGAGAACTTTCTTGACTTCGTTGATCACCTTCGAGTCGGTAAATTTTCCCTCGCCATACATTTGAGTCCGCAAGCTCAACCCAAAGTTAAAAACTACGCGCCGGAACCCTGCGTGTTTCGCCATCAAGGTCGCTTCCTTGTTATTTAATTTGAGCGCTCGTTTAATGGCAAACATAAAACTTCCTCAATGGCGATTAACTATGGACAAGTTTAGCAAACTATTTGACACTTAAGTCTTACTCACAACCTAATTATGTAGGGTGCACAGTGCGCGCCTTACCCCTATGGATAGCGTGTCAAACCAGTTTTTTCAGAATTCCTGATTTATTTTGCAATTCCCCTTGACTCTCCTGTGGACTGGAGACTTTACAATAAAGTTAATTCATTGATTGAGCAGAGTAGTTTCTGCTGAGGTTCAAATTATGACTTTACAGCTAAAAGTGCCTAAGATGGCTTGTTCTGCTTGTGCGACTACAATCACAAAAGCAGTCCAAGCCATTGACTCAGCCTCAACGGTTGAGGCGGATCTCAAGACAAAATTGGTCACGATTCAAACCGCTAAGTCGGAAAGTGAAGTTAGGAAAGCGATCGCATCGGCGGGCTATCCAACAAGTCAATTTTAGATTTTAGATTTTAGATTTTAGATTTACTTGCAGCTTTGAATCTGGGAGATTTAACAAGAGTCTAAAATTTTTGATTCTCCACGACAGGAGTACGTCGCACGTTATCCGTTTTTAGGCGAGGTCAATCGATTTTAGATTTTAGATTTTAGATTTTAGATTGAAGCATTGACCCTACGGATAAATTCGGGGGGCAATTTTCTCGGATACAGGTTTTTTATTTCTGGACGGATGAATCCGGGGGCTTTCGGTCCTTTGAAGACATAAGGTAACTTTATAATTTAGGAGGGCATCTATGGACAATCTCACACTTAAATTGCGGGGCATGAGTTGTGCTTCTTGTGCTTCCTCTATCGAACAAGCAATTCAATCTGTTCCCGGCGTAATTGAGTGTCATGTCAATTTTGGGATGGAACAAGCAACCATCCAATACGACTCCAAGCAAACCAACTTAGAAACAATTCAATCTGCTGTTGATGATGCGGGATACGAAGCTTTGCCGCTTCAAGAAATGGCTGCGCCAGAGGATGATTCCGAACAAGCCGATCGCAAATCTGAATCTCAAACCTTGCAGCGGAAACTCTGGACAGCAGGTATCATCAGCATCCTGCTAGTTGTGGGCGCTATTCCAGCGATGACCGGCTTGCACCTGCCATTTATTCCCGCGTGGCTGCACAATTATTGGCTGCAATTAGTGCTGACATCACCCGTACAATTTTGGTGCGGCAAATCGTTTTATGTGGGAGCTTGGAAATCCCTAAAACGGCGTGTAGCAACAATGGATACCCTGATTGCCTTGGGTACAAGTGCTGCTTACTTTTATTCTGTATTTGTGACATTTTTCCCAGGTTTATTCACAGCCAAAGGTTTAAATCATGGCGTTTACTACGAAGTTGCGGCCAGTGTTATCGCCTTAATTTTGTTGGGAAAAACCATAGAAAATCGGGCGAAGGGAGAGACTTCCGAAGCCATTCGCAAACTCATGGGTTTGCAAGCAAAAACTGCTCGGATAATTCGCAACGGGGAAGAGTTGGAAGTGCCGATCGCCCTAGTGGAAATTGGCGACATCGTGCAGGTGCGGCCGGGAGAGCAAATCCCCGTAGATGGAGATGTTATTGAAGGCTCTTCCACAGTAGACGAAGCAATGGTTACGGGAGAAAGTTTGCCTGTCAAAAAGCAGCTTGGCGACGAAGTTATCGGAGCCACAATTAACAAAACTGGCAGTTTCAAGTTTCGGGCGACAAGAGTTGGCAAAGATACATTTTTAGCTCAAATTGTCAAGATGGTGCAGGACGCACAGGGTTCAAAAGCACCGATCCAAAAGTTAGCAGACCAAGTGACGGGTTGGTTTGTTCCTGTAGTAATTGCCGTCGCTTTAGCTACTTTTATTATCTGGTTTAACGCGACTGGAAATATCACTTTAGCAACCGTAACAATGGTGGAGGTGCTGATTATTGCCTGTCCCTGTGCTTTGGGTTTGGCGACTCCGACTGCTGTGATGGTGGGAACGGGAAAAGGTGCAGAAAATGGGATTTTAATTAAAGGAGCCGAGAGTTTAGAATTGGCTCACCAAATCCAAATTATCGTGTTAGATAAAACGGGAACCCTCACAGAAGGCAAGCCGACTGTAACTGATTTTGTGACTGTTAGAGGAACGGCGAACAGCAATGAGTTAAACTTGCTGCAATTGGCTGCGTCTGTAGAGCGAAATTCGGAGCATCCTTTGGGGGAAGCTGTTGTTAGATACGCTCAATCTCAAGAGGTTAATTTGACGGATGTTAAGGATTTTGAGGCGATCGCGGGGAGTGGTGTTCGAGGGGTTGTAGCCGGAAAGTCGATCGCCCTGGGAACGCTGAGGTGGATGCAGGAACTCGGCGGCGATACTGAATATCTGGAACTGCGCGGGAGAGCTTTGGAAGCTGCGAGCAAAACGGTTGTTTGGATGGCTGTAGAAGGCAAAATAGAGGCAATTCTGGGCATTGCGGATGCCCTCAAACCCTCGTCAGCGCAGGCGGTGAAAGCGCTTCAAAAGCTCGGTTTGGAGGTGGCGATGCTGACTGGGGATAATCGCGCGACTGCGGAGTCGATCGCCCAATCCGTGGGCATTACTCGCGTTTTTGCCGAAGTTAGACCCGACCAAAAAGCAGCTCAAATTCAAGCCCTGCAAGGGGAAGGAAAAATTGTCGCGATGGTGGGAGACGGGATTAACGACGCACCGGCTTTGGCCGCTTCAGACGTGGGAATTGCGATCGGCACCGGCACAGATGTGGCGATCGCAGCCAGCGACATTACCTTAATTTCAGGAGATTTGCAAGGCATAGTTACAGCAATTAAACTTTCCCGCGCCACCATGCGGAACATCCGCGAAAATCTGTTTTTTGCGTTTATTTACAACATCGCTGGAATACCGATCGCGGCGGGCATTTTGTACCCAATTTTTGGCTGGCTGCTAAATCCAATTATCGCCGGTGCAGCAATGGCTTTCAGTTCAGTCTCTGTAGTTACTAATGCTTTGCGATTGCGAAATTTTCAAGCCAAATCTAGTGCATAAATTTAGTCATCAGTCATTAGTCATTAGTCATTAGTCATCAGTCATCAGTCATCAGTCAACAGTCAACAGTCAACAGTCAACAATGACGGACGGTGCAACCGGAATCGATATCAGGCGTGGAATACGCACCCTCCCCCGATTTATAAACGAAACTCTCTTGTATAAACTAGGAGAAATTTAAAAAATGTTGAACCAGCGCCAAATCTTAGGAAGCCTCGGAAGTTTAGGAATTATGCTCGGAATTGCATCGGGAGTTCGAGCAAATCAAATCTCAACTCATCCTGCAAAATCAACAGCTCAATTTCGGCATATCGAACAGCCGTTAAGTTTAAAAATAGGCGTAACAGCAGCCGGACTGACATTAATTGGTTTAGAATTATGGTGGTTTTTGTTCAGTAAAAAGCCAGCTAAAACCAAGTAAACTTTGCAAAGACGGTTTTTTCCAGCGAGATATCGCTAAAATTGAGGAAGCTTAAAAAATTTGGAGTGAGCTAAATGCAACTACTACACACGATGCTCCGAGTCGGCAACCTGGAAGAGTCCCTCAAATTTTACACTGAGGTTCTGGGCATGAAATTGCTGCGACAAAAGGACTATCCAGACGGTAAATTTACTCTGGCTTTTGTGGGCTACGGCGACGAATCCGACACTACAGTTTTGGAATTAACATACAACTGGGGCGTCACAGAGTACAATTTGGGGGATGCTTACGGTCATATTGCGATCGGCGTTGACGACATTTACGGTACTTGCGAAGAAATTAAAGCTCGCGGTGGTAAAGTTAGCCGGGAACCCGGCCCGATGAAGCACGGTTCAACAGTCATCGCTTTTGTGCAAGACCCAGATGGATATAAAGTTGAATTAATTCAACTGCAAAATCCACGCGACTAGAAAGAAACCGGGTTTCTGCGATAATTTTGGCATCCTCATCGAGACTTGGTGAAGAAACCCGGTTTCTGACTCCCAATGGGAACCAATTATTAAAGTTTAGGGTTTCTTTTTGGGAGATTGGGGAGGTTGGGGAGATTTTAAGATGTTGTCCTTCCCCATTTTATCAACGATTAAGTCGCTGATAATCTGAGCTCCGTGGGAGGTAAAGTGCAAGCCGTCATTATTTTTTACATAGCCTCGCTTACCCGATTTATTAGCAACTACTGGAACAAATTTTCCGGCTTGTGCAAAGGTCTCCCAAGTAGAAATAAATTCGATTTTGGATGAAGATTTGCTGGCAGTTTTATAAATATTGTTCATGATGGGAAAAGCTTTGAGATACGAAGATTTGTTAGGCATCGATTGACCGACCCAATACACTTTTCTCACGGATGACGAATCAAGTAAATTTGCATATCTTTCAACTCTTTCTTGATAAGCTTTTTGCCATTCTTTGGTCATAACAGCCCAGCCTTTTCCTTGAGAATCAATGATATTTTGACGGTCATTGGTTCCAAACATAACTATCACTACATCCGGCTGGTAATTCTTAATAATTTGGCGAGTTCTGGCATACCAATCATAATAATCTATCCGATTTAATCCGGTCGAGACCTTGTAGTCTATTTTCGTATCGGCGATATTGTATTTTGTCTTAAGAGTGTACTGGAGTTGAATTCCTAAGTCGAACATTACGGAATCTCCAATAAATAAAAATCTGCGATAAGGTCTGGTCAGTTTAGGTTTGGCTGGGGTTGGTTTTTTAGCTGGGGTTGGTTTTTTAGCATTAGCAGGCTTTGGGGGTTCAACGGCGGCTTTTGTTTCGGTTGTGACAGGAGGAATTTCTGATTCTTTGGGGAGGCTATCGAAGTTAATATCTTTAATTTTGCTCCAAAAAGCTTGTTCGGATTTTCGGAAACCGTCTATTTCGATCTGGCGCGCGGCTTGTTTAATTTCTGGACTGGCGAAAGGAGTTGAAGCAAAGCTTTTTAGAAATAATGATAAGTTTGAAAATATTAAAGTGAGAATTACAGAAGTAACAATCAGCAAAAATTCCCGGTCTTTCATATTTCTTAAAAATTAAAGTAAATAAAAGGCGGCATGGTACTCGGCCCCAACATCAAGATAGTATACACGAGCAGTGAAACTAAGACAACCCGAAAGAAAATGTTTTTTAATGACAATACGGTTTGCAATAGTTTCGCGATGTGATCGCCCCACAAGTTGATCGCGCCAATGACTGCAATTACTAAATACAATTGCCAAAAGTTAAATTGAAAAGTGGCGACTGCTGGATGGAAAATTCCTTCAAAAAAACTCATCGCAGTTTCCCAGTTGGGAGTGCCGAAAAATACCCAGCTACAAGTAACAAAAGTAAATGTTAGCAGCCAACTGCAAAATTTAGCAAATCTGGGAAAGGCATAGTCTAATTTAAAGTGGATAGCTTGGGGGATATCTTTACATAAATGGTTGACAATTAATCCTAAACCGTGAATTGCTCCCCAGAAAATAAAGTTTAAACCTGCGCCGTGCCACAATCCGCCGATCGCCATTGTCATCAGTAAATTTACGTACTTCCTCAACTTACCGTATTTGTTGCCGCCAAAGGGAAAGTAAACGTAATCCCTCAGCCACTCGGAAAGACTGATGTGCCACCTTTTCCAAAATTCTTGCAGGCTCAGCGATCGGTATGGCATATTAAAGTTGGCAATGGGTTTAAAACCCAGCAAACAGGAGATGCCGTTGGCTAAATCCGAGTAGCCGCTGAAATCTACGTAAATTAAACAGGAATAGGAAATTGCCGCGAGGATTAAATCGATGCTGCTGTACTGCTGGGGGACTTTGAATGGCAAGTCAGTGAAGTTAAACAAAAAGCTCGATAAAGTATATTTTTTGAAGAGTCCCGACAAAATCAAAACTATAACTTCTTCAATTTTATAGTCGTATTTTTCCGGTGAATTTAGCTGCCCGTAAAATTCGCGAGCTCGCGAGATTGGCCCGGAGGCAATTTGCGGAAAGTAGGTAATGTAGGCGGCATAGTCTACAAATTTCGGACAAGGGATTTTTTGCTGGTAGCAATCGATTAAATGAGAAATCATTCTAAAAGTGTAGAAAGACACGCCGACGGGGGCGATTATTTGCAAAACGGGAAAGTTGGCGGGAATTTGTAGCTGGTTCAGTACCTCAAATAAAGAAGTTACAAAGAAGTTGCAATATTTAAAGATGCCGAGATAGCCAATGTTGAAAACTAAGCCGGAGATGAAAGCAATTTTTTTATACTTACTGTTGCAGATCACCCGGAGAATGATATAATTGTATACGGTAGAGAAAATGAGGAGCAAGAGAAAGTCAAAGCTCCAAAACGAATAAAATAATAAACTCGAAGCTAACAAGACAATTTTATACAAATCGACTTGGGGTTTCACCGAGACGATCAGGCTAAAAATAATTAGGAAAAATACTAAAAATTGGTAAGTGGGAAATAGCATAAATCTCAGTCGCTAAAAAATCTTGTTTGTGGCAATATTTTTATAAGTACGGCCAGCGAACCTATCCCCAAGGGAATCGCCAGAGTCGGTCTGAACTCATATGTTGCACCATTGTCAGTTAGCCTTTTATGAACAGGCAAGATGCCTGTTCCACAAGAAAATTTATCTTTTGTGGAACGGGCATCTTGCCCGTTCTTGAGAATGGCGCAAGATGTGAGTCTCACCGCAGCAAATTTCGGGGTGGATTGCGGACTGTAAGCTTTTGCAATCTTGTCAATTAGGTCACAACTTGCGCCGTAGTTAACCGCACTCATAAATTCATAATCCTGTTTAAAGATTATGATGGTTGTGAGACGATGTATTAACGGATAACAACAGGAATCCCCTTGATTGCGAGGAACCAACGTGCAGCCAACAGACCCTAGCAAATTTACAGATCAAGCCTGGGAAGCCATTGTCAAATCCCAGGATGTAGCCCGCCGCTTTGCCAATCAGCAGCTAGAGGTTGAACATTTAGCCATCGCCCTTCTCGAACAGCAAGGCCAGGCCAACAGCATTCTCAGCAAAGCTGGAGTCGATGCCCCCCGCTTGGCCCAGCAGTTAGATGCTTTTGCCAAACGACAGCCCAGAGTTGCCAACGCTGACCAACTATACCTCGGTCGCGGCTTAGAAGTGATGTTAGATGTTGCCGAGGCCACCAGGGCGACTTGGCAAGATAATTTTATCGCCGTTGAACATTTATTAATTGGTTTAGTAGAAGACGAACGAGTCGGGCGCAGGTTGCTGACAAAAGGCGACGGCCCGCCAGGTCGCCCCGGTTACGATCGCAAACCCCCAGCCGGTACACTCGATCGACCAAAACTCGAAGAAGCCATCAAATCTTTCCGCGCCACTGCTAAAGCCCAAGAAAAAAATTCCGAAACGGGGAAAGGCAGCCGCAGCAGCGCTAAAGCCCAAGATCAAGATGGCGAAGCTAACTCCGACGCCCTCAGCAAGTACGGCCGCGATTTGACAGAAGCCGCCAAAGCCGGCAAACTCGACCCAGTAATCGGCCGCGACGAGGAAATCCGCCGCGTGGTACAAGTTCTTTCCCGCCGCCAAAAAAACAATCCGGTGTTAATTGGCGATCCCGGAGTCGGAAAAACTGCGATCGCCGAAGGTTTAGCCCAACGAATTGTCAACGGCGACGTACCCGAATCTTTGAAAAATCGCCAGCTATTTAGCCTCGACATGGGCAGTTTAATTGCTGGGGCAAAATTCCGGGGCGAATTTGAAGAACGATTGCGGTCTGTTCTGCGGGAAGTCATCGATTCCGACGGGCAAATTGTCCTATTTATTGACGAATTGCACACGGTTGTAGGCACTGGCGGCGGTGGCAGTTCCGGTTCGGGAATGGATGCGGGAAATTTGTTAAAACCCATGTTGGCCAGAGGCGAATTGCGCTGCATCGGCGCTACAACTCTCGACGAATTCCGCAAGAATATTGAAAAAGATCCTGCACTGGAACGCCGCTTTCAACAAGTATTTGTCGGCGAACCCAGCGTTGAAGATACTGTTTCCATTTTGCGCGGATTGAAAGACCGTTACGAACGCCACCACGGGGTAAAAATTACTGATTCGGCCCTGGTAGCTGCTGCAACTCTGTCTTTTCGCTATATTTCCGATCGCTTTTTGCCAGACAAGGCGATCGACCTTGTAGATGAAGCGGCCGCCCACTTGAAAATGGAGATTACCTCTAAACCTGTGGAATTGGAAGGCATTGACCGCCGGGTGATGCAGTTGGAAATGGAAAAATTGTCGATCGAAGGCGAAGGAAAAGGTGCTCTAGCCCCTGGGCTCGGCTTCCGCGTCGAACGCATCACCTCTGAGATTGACATTTTAAAAGTCAAGCAGGAAAAATTGTCCTCTCAGTGGTTGGGCGAAAAGCAGTTGTTGGATGCAATCAATAAATTGAAAGCAGAAGAAGACCAACTGCGAGTCCAAATCGAACAAGCAGAAAGGGCTTACGATTTGAATAAAGCCGCCCAGTTAAAGTACGGCAAGTTGGAAACTGCGGTGCGCGATCGCGAAGCCAAAGAAGCGGAACTTTTGAAACAGCAAGCTCAAGGTTCTTCCCTGCTGCGCGAAAAAGTTACTGAGGGCGATATTGCGGAAATTGTCGCTAAATGGACGGGCATTCCGGTTAACCGGTTGTTAGAGTCCGAACGCCAAAAATTGCTGCAATTGGAAAAACATTTGCACCAAAAAGTTATCGGTCAAGAGGAAGCTGTAACAGCCGTGGCGGCGGCAATTCGGCGCGCTAGGGCGGGTATGAAAGACCCCGGCAGACCGATCGGCTCTTTCTTGTTTATGGGCCCGACAGGCGTCGGAAAAACTGAGTTAGCGCGGGCGTTGGCGGAGTTTTTGTTTGACAGCGACGATGCGATCGTCCGCATCGATATGTCGGAATACATGGAGAAGCACAGCGTTTCTCGGTTGGTAGGAGCTCCTCCCGGATATGTCGGTTACGATGAAGGGGGACAACTTTCCGAAGCAGTGCGGAGACATCCTTATTCGGTAGTGCTGTTTGACGAAGTGGAAAAAGCGCACCCGGACGTATTTAACATTTTGCTGCAAGTGTTGGATGACGGCAGAATTACCGATTCTCAAGGTCGAGTGGTTGACTTTAGAAATACCGTAATTGTGATGACTAGCAATATCGGCAGCGATCACATTTTAGACGTGTTTACTAAGAAGGAAAAAACCGTCAAAAAACCTGCTAGCCGGAAGCAGGAAACGAAAGATTTGTCAAGTCAAAAGACAGATTATAAAGTGGCTGCAGACGGTACTGTTGAGGTGTCGGCCCAGCGAGTCGATGGTGATACTGTAACTAAGAGTGAAAACAAGACTGAGAACAAGAGTGAAAATGACAATTTATTGACTCAAGAACGGGAGACAGACCAAGAGTACGAACAGATGTTAAAACGGGTGATGGCAGCGCTGCGATCGCACTTCCGGCCCGAATTTCTCAATCGGGTGGACGAGATAATTTTGTTCCACACTTTGAGCAAGATCGAACTGCGGCAAATAGTCAGCATTCAAGTGAAGCGGATCGAGCGTTTGTTGGCAGAGCAAAAAATCACTTTGGAACTGTCCGATGCGGCGAAAAATCATATCACAGATGTTGGTTATGACCCGGTTTACGGCGCTCGTCCCTTGAAACGTGCCATCCAGCGGGAGCTAGAAAACCCGCTGGCTAACAAGATTCTGGAAAATGCGTTTGTGGAGGGTGATACAATTGCGATCGACTGTGAAAATAACTCTTTGCAATTTCGCAAAAAAGAGTCTCGCCCAGCGCTGACAGGTAACAGTTTGTAGTTGCCGAATAGTTGGGAACAGGCAAGATGCCTGTTCCACAAACCATCCATTTTCTTGTGGAACAGGCATCCTGCCTGTTATTGAAAATTAGGAACAGGCAAGATGCCTGTTCCACAAATAATAAGCCTTCTTGTGGAACAGGCATCCTGCCTGTTATTGAAAATTAGGAACAGGCAAGATGCCTGTTCCACAAACCATCAATTCTCTTGTGGAACAGGCATCTTGCCTGTTATTGAAAATTAGGAACAGGCAAGATGCCTGTTATTGAAAATGGTGAAACCTATTACTTGATATCAAGAATTAGACATGGTGCGGCTGCCATAGGCATCCATGCTGTAGGCGGGAACGCGAACGCGGTAATCAACTTCTGTTCCCGTCACTGATTTTGCCAGTTGTTCAAAAGACTCATCGTTCCAATTCCGCTCGTGGATAGGCTTTGACTGTTCGCCCAGGAAATATGCTTGAGTGCCAATTACTGAGGCTGCTACCCAACCGACGATTAAAAGAGCGATTACAATAGTCATTTTTACTTTTCCTTTAACTTTTGTTGCTTTATGTAAATAAATGTAACAAAAATTAGTAATAAACGTCAAGGTACTGTAATGTCGTGGCAACCGTCCGGCAGGTAGTAAATACCGCACCTAATCCTGAGTCTGTAGGGTGTGCTTAGTGTCAACAAGGGCTCGATCCCCCCTAGCTCCCCTTCATAAGAGCAGGGCGGTTTCATTCTCGGTAGGGGCAATCCCCCTGTGGTTGCCCCCATGTCCCAAACGCCTGTGAAATCGTCTGTGGGTGGGGGCGGGCACGGGGGCATCGCCCCTACAAAAGCCTGATTTTGGTGAGAATGAAACCGCCCCCCTTAATAAGAGGGGGGGACAAGAGTGTTCTCAAAGTCAACCCCTACTCCCCTTATCAAGGGGGATTTAGGGGGATCTAGACTGGGCTACCAGCGAGAGATACAGAGGGGTTTCAGGCTTAAGTTGACACGCCTTGGTAGGGTGGGCACCGCGCATCGGTAGCTAGCACAGTACCCGGATTGTGAACTGTATCCGAAATAGCAAAACAGATTGTTGAGAGTTTATAGTTAAGAAATTATAAGTTTTGCGTTAATAAATTACGATTAAAAGTCTGCCGCTGGCATGAGGAATAGCGGCCAAATTATGAGTTATGATTTATCAGTTTGGATTGGAACTAACAAATCCCAATTACCAAATTTTAAGTACAAATTACTAATTACCAATCATCGCTACAAATCATGCCAAACTCAATGTTAAATAACGACCCGTTGTGGTTCAAAGACGCGATTATTTACGAAGTACCAGTTCGCGCTTTTGCAGACAGCAATGCAGACGGGATCGGCGACTTTAGAGGACTGACAGAAAAACTGGATTACCTGCAAAACTTGGGAGTAACAGCAATTTGGGTACTGCCATTTTTTCCGTCGCCGCTCCGAGACGACGGCTACGATACATCTCACTATACTACCGTCAACCCGATTTACGGCACATTAGAGGACTTTAAAGACCTTTTAGAAGCAGCGCACCAGCGGGGAATTCGCGTCATTATTGAGTTAATTGTCAACCACACTTCCGACCAGCACGCTTGGTTTCAGCGAGCACGCCGCGCCCCAAAAGGCAGTAACGAAAGAGATTTTTATGTGTGGAGCGACACGCCGGAAAAATATCAAGATGCTCGGATTATTTTCCAAGATTTTGAAACATCTAATTGGGCTTGGGATGCGGTAGCAAAAGCTTATTACTGGCACCGTTTTTATTCCCACCAACCCGATTTGAATTACGACAATCCGGCCGTCCGCCAAGCCATCTTAGATGTGGTAGATTTCTGGTTGGCACTGGGAGTAGACGGACTGCGAATGGATGCGGTGCCTTACCTGTACGAGCGCGAAGGTACTAACTGCGAAAACCTGCCAGAAACTCACGTATTCCTGAAGCAATTGCGGAAGCACGTAGATGAGAATTTCCCGAACCGGATGCTGCTGGCTGAGGCGAATCAGTGGCCGGAGGATGCAGTTCAATATTACGCTGCCGGCGATGAATGTCACATGAACTTTCATTTTCCGCTGATGCCGCGTTTATTTATGGCTTTGTATATGGAAGATAGCTTCCCAATTAGCGATATTCTCCAGCAAACTCCGCAGATTCCCAATAACTGTCAGTGGGCATTGTTTTTGCGGAATCACGATGAATTGACGCTGGAAATGGTGAGTGATGAAGACCGAGATTATATGTATCGGGTTTACGCTCAAGACACTCAGGCTAGAATTAATTTGGGCATCCGCCGCCGCTTGGCTCCTTTGATGGGAAATAACCGCCGCCGCATCGAGTTGATGAATGCTTTGCTGCTGTCTCTTCCGGGTACGCCGGTGCTTTACTACGGCGATGAAATTGGCATGGGAGACAATATCTATTTGGGCGATCGCAACGGGGTGAGAACTCCGATGCAGTGGAGTGGCGATCGCAATGCCGGTTTTAGTCGTGCTAACCCGCAGCGGCTGTACGCACCGCCAATTGTTGACCCTGAATATCACTACGAATCTGTTAACGTGGACGCGCAGCGGGCGAATCCGAGTTCTCTTTGGTGGTGGATGAAACGCCTGATTGCAATTCGGCAGCGCTTCCAAGCATTCGGTCGGGGAACTTGCGAGTTTCTGTACCCGGAAAACCGCAAAGTTTTAGCTTTTGTACGCACTTATCAAGACGAACACATCCTCGTAGTGGCTAATTTGTCACGCTTCGTCCAGACGGCAGAATTAGACCTTGGGCCCTTTAAAGGTGCTGTTCCGGTGGAGATTTTCGGTCGCACTGAGTTTCCTGCCGTTGGGGAGCAGCCTTACTTTTTGAGCTTGAGCCCTCACACTTTTTACTGGTTTACTCTTACTGCTAAACACGAAGATTTTTCGTTGCACGGTCATCCTACAGACTTGCCGAGTTTGGCGGTGATAGGCAATTGGAAAACAGCTTTTGCTACAAGTCAGTTAAGCGATATGCTGCTTAATCTTTTGCCGGGATACCTGCGGCGCAATCGCTGGTTTAGCGGTACAGACAGGACAATTCAATCATTAGAAATAAGTGATGTTGTACCGGTTGAATGTAAAGATAGTGCGGGGGAGCAATCTCAAGTTTACATTCTGTTCTTGCAGTTGAATTATACTGAAGGTATGCCGGAAACTTACGTTTTGCCTTTAGGGTGGGAAGAGATTAAAGGCGATGTGGACGATCGGGCGATCGCGCGCCTGCAATTCCCAGAAACCAACAAGGAAGTCGGGGTACTATTTGATGCTGCTGGGGACAAAGGTTTTCTGAGCGCGCTGCTGGGGACGATCGCCAATTCTCGCAGTTACAGAGGTGTTGCAGGTCAACTGCTAGGAATTGCCGACAGTGCATTCAAATCAGAAGAAGAGTTAGCGCAGCTCGAACCTCACCTGTTCAAAAAAGAACAAAGCAATACATCCGCAGGTTACGGCGACCGCTTCGTCCTGAAAATATTGCGAAAAATCGAGGAAGGAATTAACCCCGAATTAGAAATCGGACGCTTTTTAACAGAGGGCAACTCGATCCAACACTACGCTCCAATTGCCGGAGCATTGGAATATCACACACCAGCAAAACAAGTCCTTACAGTCGGAATCCTACAAAAATTAATCCCCGACAGCGTAGATGCTTGGTCTTATACATTAGACACACTGCGCGACTATTTCGAGCAAGTAATGACAGTAGAAGCAAAGCATTCCGGCGAGAATTTATCTACTGCCCCCGAAAATTATTTGCCGAACGCTTTGACCGGACAAACCCAGCGGCAGCAAAACTCGCTAGTAGCCGATTTATCCCTAGAAATTCCGGCATTAGCTCGCGAACTCATCGGCTCTTACTTAGCATCAGCGGAACTTTTAGGTAAGCGGACAGCCGAACTTCACCTCGCTTTAGCTGCTGACACAGAAAATCCCGCTTTTGCCCCAGAAAGCTTCACCTCCTTTTACCAGCGTTCCATCTATCAATACATGAGAAATGTGGCCGGAAGAACTTTGCTGGATCTGAAAAAACGGATGTCCAAACTGCCGCCAGAAATACAAAAATCGGCGCAAAAGCTGCTCAACCGCGAAGATTTGCTCATGGAACGTTTCAAGTCTATTTTGAACTTGAGAATCACGGCCGATAGAATTCGCTGTCACGGGGACTTTCATTTCGGGCAAGTTCTTTATACAGGCAAAGACTTCGTAATTATTGATTTCGGAGGAGAACGCGATCGGCCCTTAAGCGAGCGGCGGATGAAGAGGTCGCCTCTGCGAGATGTTGCAGGAATGCTGCAATCTATAAGTTACGCTGTTACTTTGGCACTCCGCAATGAAGTAGAAAGTGGGATGATTCGCCCGGAAAATCTCCCGGAGATGCAGCAGTGGGCGAACGTTTGGCACCGCTGGGTCAGCCTCACTTTTGTTAAGAGCTATTTGGCAACAGCAGCCGATGCAGATTTCTTGCCCAAATCTATACCGGAACTACAAGTTTTGCTAGATGCTTACATTTTGGAAAAAGCGGTTGGCGAGCTAGCCTACGAACTTAATTACCGCTTGGATTGGGCGCACATTCCGCTTCAGCGGATTGTAGAATTGCTGAATTTATAAGGGCGGGTTTATCTATACTCGTTAGGGTGCGTGACTTTCTAGTTACTCAATTAACAGCGAGATGCTGGAGAGTCACGCACCTTACATGAACCAAATCTGCTTTGATAAACCTTTTATGGGGGAAGAGAATTCGCTCCTCTACAAACTTCCGTCCCTCTCTAAGAGACTAAAAAAAAAGATGGTTGAACACCGATTTCGTATTACTTAAAATAAAGAGCTGCTTGATACAAAACTTGTTCTTGATGGGTTAACAAAGTGCAGTCAGAAAGCGGGTAAGCCACACAAGTAACAGCGTAGCCAGCTTGCAATTCTGACGGCTTCAAAAACTTTTGTTCGCTTTGGTCAATTTCACCGCTCAGCAGTTTGACGACGCAAGCAGAACACTCTCCTTGCTTGCATCCATTCGGCAAGCGGATGCCGGCATCTTCTGCCATATCTAAGATATACTGGTCGTCTGGTACTGCGATCGTGCGATCAAGCGCGAGAGCCTCATTCACCAACCGAACTTGATAAACTGCCATTTTTTCCTTCTTCCTCGCAAAAGGGCGGGTTTACGATGCTGTTAGTCCTACCAAATATTTCGGGTAAAACCCGCCCCTACAACTAGAAAGGGCGGATTTATATCGTGTATATCTAGACAAGTGCTTCTTGATAATCGAGATTTTCATCTAGATAAATAGCCCGAATATCCTCCGGCAAGTTTGATTCTAAACTTTGATATCCTTTTTGCAGCAAAGCCTTTACCTGAGCCGGCGAAATAGCTTCGCCTTCTGCTTGCAAATAAGCTGCAATTCGAGTTTCGCTCCAGCGGAAAGTCTGAGCCATCAACACCACTAAACGCGGCAGCGGCGCTAACAATTCTAAGGCTTGTTTGACGTAACACCATAGGGGAGGCGGAGCCGATTGCAAAGAGTAGTGAATCGACTCAACAGGGGGCAATTCAGCTTGATTTATGCAGACTGCGGTGACATTAATCAGCCAGTTTTGGAGACTGAGATTCCCGCCATCAGACTCTTGGATTTCGCGGCGCAAATCGAGGCCTCGGAGTTCGTGATAGATGTGCAGCCAAGTGTGGGCAAACAGGTAATCGCCTTGTACGGGCGATCGCACGGAATGGCGAATCAGGGAGTGTACAATTTGAGCATAGCGGCAAAAAATTGCCGTGAAGAACCTACCTTGATCGGGATGGTTTTGAAACAGAGTCAATAATTCCTGATCACTGTGGTGAAACAGGGATTTGACCACAGGATGGTTGAGTTCTGAAAAATTAGGTGTTTGCACAATTGTTCTGGAAAGGTTTTGGGAATAAATGCTGGTGCAGCCCGATTCTACACGATTTGTCGCTCGATGTTCCAGAGTTGAGGGTGATTTTGTCGGGGCGATGTGCGATGGATCTCATTAGTTTTCACCTCTACAGGACTAACTCCGATGTCATCCAGGGCTAAGCGCGAAGGAGCTCCGAGATTCTTTGCGCTTAGCTTGTGAATGACAATTTACCGTTCGCAATGCGTAAGTCCTACTCTAGATGACCCAGTTGGGTGAATTTCTAAAAAGCTAGCGACTTCGCAGTAAACTTGACAGAAGACACAGCAAAGGCGAGGTCCGCCATCAGGAGACAAAACGCAGTGAAACAGTTAAGTTTATTCCCAGAAGCAGAGATCATGGCGAGTCCTGCGGAAACTGCCAATTGTGCTGAACGCGATCGCATCGAAGCAAAATTTGCGCCGTACATGAGTGAAGAACTGCGACTGGGACAACTCGTATCCTACGCAGGCAACAAAAGCTTGCCAGTTCTCCGCCTCTTCCGCTACAAAGAAGCATTTTCCTTTGCTTTAGTCAAGCAATTTATTCACCGTTTTGGATTAACAGAAAAGGATTATTTATTTGAGCCTTTCTGCGGCATGGGGACAACTTTATTTACAGCTATGCAGCACAATGTCCCCGCATTAGGAATAGATAGACTGCCAATAGCTACCTTTATTGCTGGGACGCTACCCCTTTTCTGTTCAGTAGAACCCCAAACTCTGCGAAAAACTTTTGCCGAACTCAAAGCTAAGGCAGACAAAGCAGAACCCGCTGAGGTGGCAATGGATGTCAAGATTATGCAAGTCGCTTTTCCAGAAGCAACGCTGCTCAAATTGCGCCAGTGGAAAAGCGCTATTGAAAGTTTATCTTCACCCTTGCGAGAAATTTTTCAACTGCTGTTTTTGGCTATTTTAGAGCCTTGCAGCTACACGGCAAAAGACGGTCAATTTTTACGCATGAAACAGGATAAGTTAATTCCAGATCCTGGGGAAATGCTGCAACAGAAAGTATATGAAGCTGAAGAAGATATTCTATCCTTAAGGTGTTTGTGGGGGCAAAAGAAATCCGCGCCACTTCCCGCAGTTCAGTTAGGTGATACTCGGAATTTGAGCAATGTGAATTTTGAGACACAACCCACAGCTTTGATTACATCTCCACCCTATCCTAACCGTTACGACTACACCCGCACCTATTCGCTGGAACTGTGCTTTAACTTTGTCAAGAACTTTGAGGAGTTAAAGGAGTTGAGGTTTGGGATTTTGCGATCGCACATCGAATCAAAAATTGATGCTTTTGACAAACCGCCAAATCCTGTAATCGCCGAAGTTGTAGACATACTCCGACAGCAAGGGAAAGCATTAAATAATCCCCGCATTCCTGATATGTTGACAGCCTATTTTGTGGATATGCAAAAAGCTATTTGCGAATGGGCCAAAATTCTAGCTCCCGGTGCAAAAGTAGCGGTAGTTGTGGATAACGTGCGTTTTGCCAGCGAGATAGTCCCAGTCGATTTAGTGCTTTCAGAAATGGCCCAAGAGCTGGGTTTTCGAGTAGAGCAAGTAATTGTTGCCCGCTACAAAGGTAACAGTTCCCAGCAGATGGGTAAATATGGTCGAATTCCTGTCCGCGAGAGCGTGCTCATTTGGCATAAAGAATAGGTGACTGTAATGGCATCATCGAATAGGCGCGAAGCTTGGTTGCTCGATCAGTTGTCCAAGAGTGAGTTTTTTCACCAAAAACTGCACGAATGGGGAATGTTGGAGACAGCCTCTCAAATTGAACAGGTAAAAGGGGAAACACTGCCGTGGGAATGCGATAATCTGGGCATTTCTCAAAAAGCTTGGAATAAGGTAATTCACCGCGGCATCAAGCCCGTGATTGTCTTTGCTCACCCCCAGGTTTTGATTAGTGTATCTTGTGCTGTAGGCTACTACAGAATGTTAGCAATGGTTTCCCAAAAATCAATGAAGCAAGTTGGACTGTCAAGCATTCGCTATGAGCAAGGCAAAGGTTTCCCTGATGAGTTGGTGGCTGGGAATATAGCTCAGCACTTAAATAAAATCATTAGCCATTTAGTTGAAACTGATGAACAGATAGACGCTCGCGAATTTGATTTATGGCGTGGAATGGCTGCTGGTTCGCAAGCTCAGGGTTCCTGGCAGAATGCGAAGGGGAGCAAAGTCGAAATTCTCATAAAAGCTATGGTGCAGTTGAGATTGCGTGAGGAAGACTGGATTTCTAATGAAACAGGTAACTCTGACGAAAAAGTTATGCAACTGAAAGATGGGCGGAGAATCGTATTTGCCAGCGAACCTGACATTGGAGTTTACAGAAATGAACAGATTCTAGTCGCAGTTGAAATTAAAGGAGGCATAGATACTGCTGGCGTTTTGGAGCGGTTTGGAGCAACGCTCAAAAGCTTGAGTCGAGCTAAAGAAGTTAATTCGGAATCAACAACGATTCTTATCTTACCGGGTGTTTCTGTTACTACACGAGCCATATCTGCTCTCAATGCGGCCCAGAATGTTGTCAATTATTGGTTCATTTTGGAAGAATTAGTAGAGCAAGATCGCAAAAAAGAAGAACTGTTCAGGTTACTCGGTTTGTGAAACCGTCCACTATGTTAGGACAGTCAATACGCTCTGGCAAGCTTTTGACTGTAAATTCGCATTGCCGAGTGGTTGTTAGGATGCGATCGCGCCCGGTATTACTGCTGTTGAATTGCCATGCAAAAATGTGCGATCGCATCAATAGTTTAGTTCTCAATTACTGTTTAAACAAAACGCCATATCCTCCGCCCCCAGGAGTCTCAATGACAAACACATCCCCCGACTGCATTTCCACAATCGCCGTACTCCCCAAATCCTCAACCTTTCCATCAACCATTTCGACATAATTCCGTCCAACTTTCCCCGCTTCACCCCCATTCAAACCGCAAGGAGAAATCACCCGTCGCCCCGATAAAATTCCCGCCGTCATCGCCTCCCGAAACCGCACTCGCCGCACAACTCCATTACCGCCACGATGAGATCCATTCCCCCCACTATTAGCCCGAATTGCAAAACTTTCTAACAACACCGGGAACCGCCATTCTAATACTTCTGGGTCAGTTAAACGCGAATTAGTCATGTGAGTTTGAACCGCATCCGTACCACCAAAACTTGCACCAGCGCCCGAACCGCCGCAAATAGTTTCATAATATTGATAGCGCTGATTTCCAAAGGTAAAATTATTCATAGTTCCCTGAGAAGCCGCCATCACTCCCAACGCACAATACAAAGCATCGGTAATATTCTGCGATGTTTCCACATTTCCGGCAACTACCGCCGCTGGATAGCGAGGATTCAGCATACAGCCTTCGGGATTGATGATTTCGAGAGGTTTCAAACAGCCCGCATTTAAAGGAATATCGTCATCTACTAATGTGCGGAAAACATACAAAACAGCGGCTTTGCACACCGCAGCGGGAGCATTAAAATTGTTGGATTGTTGAGCAGAAGTGCCCGTAAAATCTATTTTTGCACTGCGCGCAGATTTGTTAATTGTAATCGCTACCTTAATTTGTCCGCCACTATCCATCGCATAAGTAAACTCGCCATCTTGCAAAACATCAATTACCCTGCGTACCGACTCTTCCGCATTGTCTTGTACGAAGCCCATATAAGCTTGCACAGTCTCTAATCCATAATGCTCTACCATCTTGAGAAGTTCTTCTGCGCCGCGCTTGTTAGCAGCAATTTGTGCTTGCAAATCTGCTATATTTTGAGCGGAATTGCGAACAGGAAAATTACCCGCTGTCAGAAGTTCTAGTAATTGTTTTTCTCGAAAATTGCCGTCGCTTACTAACAGGAAATTGTCAAGCAATACACCTTCTTCAGTTACTGTTGTACTGTGAGGAGGCATGGAACCGGGAGTGATGCCGCCGATGTCGGCGTGGTGTCCCCGCGAGGCAACATAAAACAAAGGAAGGGAGGAATCATGAGCAAATACTGGAGTAATAACGGTGATATCTGGTAAATGCGTGCCGCCGTTGTAGGGATTGTTAGAAACATAAACATCGCCCGGTTGAATCGCATTGCCTTGTGCTAAAATTAAAGCTTCAACGCTTTCGCTCATCGAGCCTAGATGTACGGGAATGTGCGGCGCGTTGGCAACTAATTGCCCGTTTTTGTCGAAAATTGCACAGGAAAAGTCGAGACGTTCTTTGATGTTGACTGAGGAACTTGTGTTTTGCAATGTGACGCCCATTTGTTCGGCGATCGCCCGAAACAAATTATTAAAAATTTCCAGCAAAACCGGATCGGATTTAGCCGCAGATAAACGCGAATCAACGCGGATATTATCTGCGTCCATCTGCGTGCATCTGCGGTTCAAAATTAAATCATTATTTTCGGTGATTTCCCCTTCCCAGCCCGGTTCTATGATATTAGTTCCCGTTGCTTCAACAATCATCGCAGGGCCTTCTATGCAGTCGCCGGATCGCAAATCCTCTCTCTGATAAACAGGCGTTTCCCGCCACCCGCCAGCAACATACATTTGCACCGTTGAAATTGGTTGCACAGCCAAGATGCCTGTGCCACAAGAGGGGGAAATTGTGGATGCTTCCGGCACATCCATTGTCTGCAAAATTGGTGGCACAGGCAAGATGCCCGTGCCACAAGAGGGGGAAATTTGGGATGCTTCCGGCACATCCATTGTCTGCAAAATTGGTGGCACAGGCAAGATGCCCGTGCCACAAGAGGGGGAAATTGTGGATGCTTCCGGCACATCCATTTTTTCTACAACTTCCACCGAAACCGCTTCCACAATCAGCGGTTTTTCTGGCATAATAAAACTGTAACGCTGTCGGTGGGCTGCGTCAAATTCAGCCTGCATCGCATCAATATTGTCAGCAAAATTGACCGCCAAAACCGAGTCACTTCCCTGATATTTTAAGCGCAACTTGCTAACAACTAAAATCTCTGACTCATTCTCTGTGTTCTCTGCGCCTCTGCGGTTCAATTCCCTCTTTCCCTCAGCCTCCAATTCCGCTAAAATATAATGTAAATCAGGTAATAATTCTGCATTTAATTGTTGCTCGATCGCCCTTTCGCGAATAGCCCGCACATCAGCCAAACCCATACCGTAAGCCGACAACACACCCGCATAAGGGTGAATAAATACCCGTTTCATCCCCAAAGCATCGGCGATCGCACAAGCGTGTTGGCCGCCCGCACCGCCGAAACAGCACAATGTATACTCCGAAACATCGTAACCGCGCTGAAGCGAGATTTTTTTGACAGCATTGGCCATCTTTTCCACTGCGATCGCCAAAAAACCCTCCGCCACCTCTTCGGCCGTCCTCTCGCCCCCAATTTCTCCCGCTAATTGCCCAAATTTTTGCTTTACTACGTCAGGGGCGATCGGCAAATCTCCATTCAATCCAAATACTTTTGGGAAAAAATCCGGTTGAATTTTCCCCAACATCACATTGCAATCAGTCACCGTCAACGGGCCGCCTTTGCGATAGCAAGCAGGCCCAGGATTGGCCCCTGCAGACTCCGGCCCGACGCGGTAGCGAGCCCCGTCAAAAAAGACAATTGAACCGCCGCCGGCTGCTACAGTGTGAATTGCCATCACGGGCGATCGCAATCTCACCCCTGCAATTTCCGTCTCAAATTCGCGTTCGTATTCGCCGTTAAAATGGGCAACATCTGTCGAAGTTCCGCCCATATCAAAGGTAATAATTTTATCAAAACCTGCCTTTTTGCTAGTTTGAACAGCACCGACAATTCCCCCTGCTGGCCCGGATAAAATACTGTTTTTTCCTTGAAATTGTGCCGCGTCCACTAAGCCGCCATTCGATTGCATAAACATTAATTTGGGGGGCGGGCACGGGGAGGAGGATGAGGGCGGGCACGGGGAGGGCGGGCACGGGGAGGAAGAGGGCGGGCACGGGGGCACCGCCCCTACAGATAATTGACTGGTTACTTGTTCGACGTATCGACGTAAAATCGGAGATAAATAAGCATCGACAACCGCAGTATCTCCCCGCGAAACTAATTTCATCAGCGGGCTAACTTCGTGAGATACTGAAATTTGAGTAAAGCCAATTTCTCGGGCTATTTTAGCAACTTGTTTTTCGTGTTCCGAGTAGCGGTAGCCGTGCATGAATACGATCGCACAACTGCGAATTCCCTCATCGTATGCTTGCTGCAAAGACGCGATAAACTCGGGATTGACAGCAGTTAACTCCTCACCTTGAGCGCTGTAGCGTTCTGCAACTTCAATAACTCGATCGTACAGCATCTCGGGCAAAACAATGTGACGCGCGAAAATATTCGGGCGGTTTTGATAGCCAATTCTCAGCGCATCGCCGAAACCTTTAGTAATTAACAGAATTGTGCGATCGCCCTTTCGTTCCAGTAAAGCATTTGTCGCCACCGTCGTCCCCATTTTAATCGCTTCAATTTGTGCAGCGGGTATGGGGACATCTGCGGCAATTCCCAAAATGTCGCGAATTCCTTGCACTGCTGCGTCTGTGTAGCGTTCCGGGTTTTCCGACAGCAGCTTGTGAATAACTAACTTACCGTCGGGACTCTGGGCGACAATATCGGTAAAAGTGCCACCGCGATCGATCCAGAATTGCCAGCGAGTGCGATCGGAAAAATCAGCATTCATATCTTTTTCCTGAGTTTTGTTGTTTGACTGATTCCGAATTATTCAACAAAATTATCGGAAAGTCAATTCATAAATTTCATAAAATTCAGAACCTCAGACTCATAAAACTCATATCTGTTTCTCTCTCATCTTCTTTCTTATTCCTTCGCGCCCTTCGCGCCTTCGCGGTTCGTTAAAATAAAACTGCTATATATATCGAATAGCCTCAACCAATCCCTGACAAACACCAGCCAGAAAATCCAAATCCAAAGTCTCAATCCTATCGCTTTCTCGATGATAATGCGGATTTCGCATATTAGCAGTATCAGTCACCATAATAGCCGGATAACCATTATCCCAAAAAGGAACATGATCGCTGCGGCGAGTATCCGGCACAATTAAACCTCGATTCGGCACCGGCAGCCACTCGCAGGGCTGACCAGACTTGCGAATTTTCCCACTCAAATTAATCAAATCGGGAACCGTCCGCAAAGTGCCAATTAAAGCAATAAAATTGCCACTATTTGGATAAAAATATTTCAAGCCAGCCGGATAGCTTTGAGAATTAGGATTATGGTTGCAATAACCCACCATTTCCAAAGAAATCATTAACCGGATTGACTCTTGCTGTTGCTTGTATTTAGCTGCATGATGACTGCTTCCCAAATAACCGTATTCTTCCATATCAAAGGCGACTAATTGCACTGGATATTTGAGCGGCCCAGATGCGATATCCCTTGCGAGTTCCAGCAAAACAGCAACACCAGTAGCATTATCATCGGCCCCAGGCGATCCGGGTACAGTATCGTAATGAGCACCAATTACGATCGGCGGCAACCGCTTCTTACTCGCCTGATCGAAGGGGGGTAAATCCAAGATAAAATTGTGATGAATTCGGCCGCGCACGGAAAAATCGTCAATTTCTACAGTTCCCCACTGTGCCAACTGTTCGCGGATGTATTGCTGGGCATAAAAATGCCCTTCGGATGCGAGGTATGGGTTGCGATCGCGTACAATTTGAATCAGATGGCTGTGCAAGCGTTCTTTGAGATTCATGCGATCGGAGATACAATGAGTACACTAAGATTATATGGGATTGAATTATGATTGGAGAAGTCAGAATCGAAAATTATAAGTCCATTCAAAAGCTGAAGCTAGAATTAGGACGAGTCACCGTATTGATTGGTGAAAATGGCTGTGGCAAAAGCAATATCCTAGAGGCGATCGCCCTTGCTTCTGCTGCGGCAGATGATAAGCTGGATAACGAGTTTTTAGCTTCTCGGGGCATCAGAGTGACAGAACCTCAATTTATGCGATCGGCTTTTGAAAAGGAAAATTTAGATAAAGATATCAGCATTGAAATTAGAGGAAATAATGACACAATAAAAATAAGCTTTATTTTAAATAACGATAATACACCCTATGGTCGATGGAGAAATCATTTTTACTATGGGGTTTCAGAATACGAACGGAATTTAGAAAAAGCATATAGGCAGCTTCCTGCTTGGGAATATAATAGTTTTTTAGACAGCCGAAATGAACAATATCAATCTAGCCGCAAAACAAATATCAGAACACTTAAAATACAGCAATTTATCATTTACTCTCCTGAAAATATCGCCTTACGTACTTTTGAAAAAGAAGGGCAAATTCAACCATTAGGGATTAATGGAGAAGGCTTGTTTAAACTATTAAAAGTTTTGAATTCAGATAACCAGGAGCAGCTTAATGAAATCAATAAAAAACTGCAATTGATAGATTGGTTTCAAGATTTTGAAGCTCCTCCCAATTTATCAAGTATTCAAAACTCTCTCCAAATTAAAGATAGATACTTAGATCCAGGTTTAGCTTACTTCGATCAAAGAAGTTCTAATGAAGGCTTTTTATTCTTGCTTTTTTACTTCGCTTTATTTATTAGCGATATCACGCCTAAATTTTTTGCAATAGATAACATTGACGCTTCTCTCAACCCCAGATTATGCCGCCGATTAATCCAAGAATTAGTCGAATTAGCAAAAAAACACGACAAACAAGTAATTTTTACCACTCACAACCCGGCAGTTTTGGACGGTTTGGATTTAGATGATGACGAACAGCGACTGTTTGTGATTTCCCGCAACCAATTAGGTTACACTAAAGCTAGACGCATTCTCAAACCTAAACCTCTAGAGGGACAAGAACCTGTAAAATTATCCGAGGCGTTTTTGAGGGGCTATATCGGAGGGCTTCCTAAAAATTTTTAATATGATTAGTTTTGGATTAATTACTGAGGGATTGACTGACCAGATTGTGATTGAAAATATTTTAGCAGGATATTTCAAGAATCCCGATCTAGATATTAGACCGCTTCAACCAGAAAGAGATAAAGACAATGAGAATAAATCCACATACGGCGGCTGGACTCTAGTTTTTGATTATTGTAAGTCAAGAGATTTTCAAGAAGCATTGCAATTTATTGACTATATCATTATTCAGATAGATACGGATGTTTCAGAAGATTATGGTGTAGCAAAACAAGATGAAAACGGTGAATTTACTCCTCAGCAGTTCATTGAAAAAGTTATTGAAAAGTTTAGAGATGCGATCGGCGATGATTTTTACAGCAGATATCAACAACAAATTATATTTGCCATCTCCGTACATTCTATTGAGTGTTGGTTGCTGCCCCTGTATTATACAGACAAGAAGAAACAAGCTAAAGTTAAGAACTGCCTCGATACTTTTAATCAGGAACTTACGAAAAAACACAAGTTTACGATCGACGCTAATGCTAAAAATCCTGAATATTATCGAATAATTTCAAAACCATATCGCAAGCATAAAATTTTGATGAAGCATTACTCAGAAAATCCCAGTTTAAAAACTTTTATAGAAGAGATTCAAAGCAGAGACATTAAGATTGGTGGTGAAGAGGATTGGTAAGGAAGCAAGTTATTATGTCATATAATAGAAACATAGTTATCGGAGATTACCATGCAAGCATACAAACTTAGAGGTAAAATCGATGCAACTGGCAACTTGGTAGTTGTGGAACCTGTGAATATGCCGCCGGGAGATGTAGAAATCATCGTCTTGCAGCTACCTGATACGGTTAAACAAGCCAGCGCGTCAGAAAATGCGATCGCACCTGAAGAACCTCAAAAAAAGTTTAAAACTAACGTGAAGGCATTTCAAGGTTTATTCGATCGAGATGCTGTACCGGAACCGCTGGATTTTGACGATCCAGACAAACAAGCAAAATGGGAATATTTAAAGGAAAAACATAACTTGTGAAAATCCTGATAGACACCAATATAATAGTAGATGTTGCGATCGAACGAGAACCTTTCTTTGCTGAGAGCGATCGCATTTTAACTTTTGTGGAAGAAGCAAAAATTTAAGGCTATATTTCAGCCTCAACTTTTAGCGACCTTTACTATATTATCCGCAGAGACAGAGGCCGCGATTGGACGCTGGATTTTTTGCGGCAGTTAGCCACATTTTGTCAAGTAGCAACAGTAGATAACTCTGTTATTTCAATGGCATTAACTTGCAACTTCAAGGATTTTGAAGATGCGATTCAGTACAGCACTGCTGTCATCAATCTAATTGATGCCATTGTCACCCGCAACCCGCGAGATTTTCCGGTTACTACTCCTAGGATTGTAACTCCAAATCAGTTAATTCAAGAATTAACCAATTCTCCCTAAATTTCTTAAAGCGCTAAACTTCTGATTCCAATTCGCTAACCCGCAACTGCACGGGTAATTCTACAGAATTCAACTCTGACGACTCTAATAATCCTGTTGCTTCAACTTCTGCACTCGCTTCACCGTGCCGCATTTTCTTCAATTTATCACCCAAAGTATCCCGCTGATTAATCAAATAAATACTCACCAAAGTCAGCCCAACTCCCATCGATTGTAGCGGATTGAGCACTTCGCCCAAAAACAAATTGCCGAACAGCAAAGCAAATACAGGCGTAAGAAAGGTAAGAGAACTTAAACTTGTTAGACTGCCACTCGAAGCAAAATAAAAGAATAAACCGTAGGCGATCGCACTTCCGAACACAGTAGAATAAGCTAACGCCATCCAGCCGGAAAAATCGATATTCACAAACTGCTCAGACTCAGTGGCCGCCGAAATTGCCAACAGCGGCAAACCGCCCAAAATCATGTGCCAACCAGTCGCCACCACCGGGTCAACATAACGGCAAACCCAGCGCACCAAAACCGTACCCACAGCCATCGACAAAGCAGCCAACAGCATCAACCATTCTCCACCCTGAAACAACTGTTCGATACCCCCAGAAACCTGCCTGTTTTCAGGATGAAAAAGCCCCAAAATCCAGCCATCGGGCAACCCGATCAAACTGATGCCCGCAACGCCAATAACTAATCCCAACCAGCCCCAAAAACCTATTTTTTCTTGAAACAGCCACAAACACAAAATCGCCACAGCTAGCGGTTGAGAGTCAATCATCACCGAACCCAAACCCGCACCGGTTCTCGCCAAACCTTCGGCTAAAAAGCCTTGAAACAAAGTAGCGTCAACCAAAGCAAACAGCGAAATCCACAGCCAAGCTTTCCAACCCTGCGGCTGTGGCTTTCCCATGAATGCCGCCGCCAGCAGCACCAACACGCCCGCAGGTACTAAACGCACGAATGCCACAAACAGCGGCGTTGTGTGTGGCATCACCCCCTTCATCGCTACCATCGCGGTTCCCCACAGGAAAAACGGCGCAATTAGCAACAGCGGGGCAAAAGGCAGTTTTGAATCGGTAAGCTTTAGCTGCATGGCGGAGACTCCAGATAATTGATGAGATTGATTCTCGTGGGGATGATGTAGTTTTGTTAAGCAATTTTTACAATTATATATTGGTGTTGAGTTAAATGCGATCGCACAAATCTCGGCCATTAGGAACAGGCAAGATGCCTGTTCCACAAAATCAAGGTGGAACAGGCATCTTGCCTGTTGCCAACAATCTGGAACGGGCAAGATGCCCGTTGCACAAAATCAAGGTGGAACAGGCATCTTGCCTGTTGCCAACAATCTGGAACGGGCAAGATGCCCGTTCCACAATCAAGCAATTTCTTGTGGAACAGGCATCTTGCCTGTTGCTAAATGGCACAACATCTACCCCGATGAATAAGGCACACTAGAAGTTAGCTACAAAATTTCACCTTGCCTGTACACTGCCCATGATTTGGCCATTCAAGCCCCGCTACCGCAAACAAATCGCCCGTATCGAAATCACCGGAGCCATTGCCGGAGAAACCCGTAAACGAGTGCTAGAAGCTCTCAAAACCGTTGAAGAACGCAAATTTCCCGCCTTGCTGCTGCGGATAGACAGCCCCGGCGGCACTGTCGGCGATTCCCAGGAAATTTACAGCGCGCTCAAGCGTTTGCGCGAAAAAGTCAAAATTGTTGCCAGTTTTGGCAATATTTCAGCTTCTGGTGGAGTTTACATCGGCATGGGAGCCGAACATATCGTTGCTAATCCCGGTACAATTACCGGCAGCATTGGCGTGATTATCCGGGGTAACAATTTAGAACGGCTGTTAGAAAAAGTAGGCGTTTCTTTTCAGGTGATTAAATCGGGGCCGTATAAAGATATCTTGGCATTCGATCGCGAATTGACCGATCCTGAACAGCAAATTCTGCAAGATTTGATCGACACCAGCTACCAGCAATTCGTGGAAACCGTTGCGGAAGCCCGGAACTTGGCTGTTGAAAAAGTGAAAAGTTTTGCCGACGGTCGCGTTTTTACTGGTCAGCAAGCCTTAGAATTGGGTTTGGTCGATCGACTGGGAACAGAAGAGGACGCTCGCCGCCTTGCCGCCGAACTCGCAGGCCTCGACCCGGAAAAAACCGAGTCTTGCACGCTAGAAAAACAAAAACCTTTCCTAAATCGTGTCTTGGGGAGTAGTCTGGATATATCCGGGCTTTCAGCTTACAATAATTTGCTGGAATTCGAGCTTTCTACTAGCGGTTTGCCGCTGTGGATGTATCGCCCGTGATTAAATAGTCAGTTGGCAGTGGACAGTAGTCAGTTGGCAGTGGTAATTGGTAATTAGTAATTGGTAATTGCAACTAGCAACTGACAACTAGCAACTGACAACTAACAACTGACAACTGACTACTGAACAACTGACTAAAATGGAGGAATTTTGCGTGGATTGGCAAGTGCGGGGGATTCGTGGGGCAACTACTGCTAGCGAGAATTCGGTGGCAGCAATTCGAGAAGCGGTGAGAGAATTATTAGATGAATTAGAAGCAAAAAATGATATAAATCCAGATTTAATTATTAGTGCTACGTTTTCTGCTACTCGTGATTTAGATGCTGTGTTTCCGGCTGCGATCGCCCGCGAACGTCCTCACTGGTGTAATGTTCCTTTGTTGGACGTGCAGCAAATGCACGTAGAGGGTGCTTTGGAACGCTGCATTCGGTTTTTAATTCACGTTAACTGGCCCGCACATACTGAAATTTATCATCCTTATTTGCGGGGAGCTCAAAATTTGCGCCCGGATAGGAATTTAGCGGTGGCGGTGGCTGGGGAAAATTAGACTTGGCGATTGTGAATGTCGATCGCCCCGACAACTCAAAAAGTCAAACATTCCTATAGCCTTTCTCAGTCACATGAGGTGCTCTCGCGGGCATAGGGCATAGGGCATAGGGCATAGGGCATAGGGCATAGGGCATAGGGCATAGGGCATAGGGCATAGGGCATAGGACAAAGCCCCCATACCTCACAACGCTTGAGAACCGCTATAGACTCACGGGCTCCCAGAAACCGGGTTTTTTCTCGAATAGTTGGTTACAGCCGAGGAAAACGGCAAAAACCCGGTTTCTTTGATTTTGTCGATCGCCCCGACAACTCAAAAAAGGACTCTCGTCGGATTTGACTCTCATTCTTGTTGACAAATTGCAGGTTAAATGAGGATGTTTTATGAATAGAACAAACTTACTATCTCGAATCTCGATCGATCCCAATATCGGCTCTGGTAAACCCTGCATTCGGGGACATCAAATCTGGGTTTCTGTGATTCTAGATGGCCTCGCTAGTGGCTCGACTATTGAGGAAATAATTCAGCAGTATCCTAGTATAGGGCGAGAGGATATTCTTGCTTGTATTGCCTATGGTGCTGAAATAATTGAGCGAAATAGCGAACCTCACCAGTTAGTAAGTCTCAAGCCCGATCGAGTGATTTATGCCGAGTTTTCAGAAATGGCAAACGATCTAGAATATCAAGCAGAAGCTTTGGCAATTTGTCAAGATTTTGAGACAGCCGACTGGGAAGCATTGCTAATAGGTGAGTCTGAATATGAGACGCGGTGAAGTTTATGATGCTGATTTTGAACCTGTTCAAGGTTCAGAGCAAGGAGGGACTCGCCCAGCGATTATTGTTAGCAACGATGCGATAAATGCGTCGAGTCAAGTTGTGCTTGTGGTTCCTTGTACCACTTATCGCCCACCACGCCGCATTTATCGGAGTCAGGTACTGATAATTGCTCCTGATGGAGGATTCGATCGAGACTCAATAGCACTTGGAGAGCAAGTTCGCGCTTTGGCGAAAAGTCGCCTTTTACGTAAACGCGGGACACTTTCTGAGTCTACTGTGGTGCAATTGGATAGCGCTTTGTCGATCGCCTTGGATTTATCTAATCAATAGACTTGGCGCCTGTGAAAGTCGATCGCCCCGACAACTCAAAAAGTCAAACATTCCTAGACTCACGGACTCTGAGAAACCGGGTTTTTTCCTCAGAAGATGCCTTACAGCCGACGAAAACCGCAAAAACCCGGTTTCTGGGATTTTGTCGCCCCGACAATTCAAAAAAGGTTCTCGTCCGATTTTACTCTCAAGGGCTTGACAAGTTGCAGGTTAAGGTGTATGGTGATTTTGCGAGTTGCAAAGCTCGATCGCTCCAGAACGTTGAAAATTGCATAGTTTTATTTTGGATCTGCGGCTAGTTTCAGTGTCGCAGATCGGCAATCGACGCACCTCGGGCGATCGGCAAAACCCTGATTTTTTCGTTGGGGTGCGTCGATTACTCTGATACTAAGGGTTACGGCTTGCAAGCAATTGAGCTTATTGCAGGTTTTAGGGTCTTATTGACAGGTAAAATATGGTGCGTCGATTTGAGGCTTGAAACCCTTTCTGGGTAAGGCTCCCTGGCCGAAGAGTCTCCTTTACCACTTCCCCGCGAGGGGATTGAAACGTTGTACAGCTAGTCCACCCAAACTCAAAACCGTTTGTCTCCTTTACCACTTCCCCGCGAGGGGATTGAAACACTGTTATTACCCATTTACTCAAAGATTTTATTAGATTTGGTCTCCTTTACCACTTCCCCGCGAGGGGATTGAAACCCTCTGGAATATCCCTGTATTTGGTATATTCTAGTCTCCTTTACCACTTCCCCGCGAGGGGATTGAAACTTTTCATTCTTTTCCGATCTTCCTCACGTTGGTTGGTCTCCTTTACCACTTCCCCGCGAGGGGATTGAAACGGTCACAAACAGGGGCAAACTTCCGCCTATGGTAGAGTCTCCTTTACCACTTCCCCGCGAGGGGATTGAAACTTTTGGCTGCTGCACCAGAAGCTACGAGGGTTGGTCTCCTTTACCACTTCCCCGCGAGGGGATTGAAACTTCAATTCCACTTTCCATGGAAATGTACAGTTTGCCGTCTCCTTTACCACTTCCCCGCGAGGGGATTGAAACTTTTTCCTTCTTCTGTTAAAATTCTGTAGTTGTTTGTCTCCTTTACCACTTCCCCGCGAGGGGATTGAAACGTTGGTTATTCTAATGGGACAGCTTGCTATTTACTCAAGTCTCCTTTACCACTTCCCCGCGAGGGGATTGAAACGCTACGACTGTAAGCACAAGCTTACCTTCAACCACGGTCTCCTTTACCACTTCCCCGCGAGGGGATTGAAACTTTGTTGCTGGGGTTTCTCCATACCCTCGCTTGCTAATGTCTCCTTTACCACTTCCCCGCGAGGGGATTGAAACTCTCCGTTATTTACGGCTCCCTTGATGCGTAGAGTCTCCTTTACCACTTCCCCGCGAGGGGATTGAAACAAACGAGTAGCTCCAAGAAGCTCACTTAGCCACATATGTCTCCTTTACCACTTCCCCGCGAGGGGATTGAAACATTTCGTGATAAGCCTCAGTTTTGATACACTCCAAAGGTCTCCTTTACCACTTCCCCGCGAGGGGATTGAAACTTTCTGTAGCATTTGCAAGATACGAGAGAGCTCTTTTTGTCTCCTTTACCACTTCCCCGCGAGGGGATTGAAACGTTTTTCTAAAAAGCCTTTGCCATCGTAATCAATTGTCTCCTTTACCACTTCCCCGCGAGGGGATTGAAACTTTCTGTCCAAACTATAGGAAAATATTCGTTTTGAGTCTCCTTTACCACTTCCCCGCGAGGGGATTGAAACATTCACAATATGAGTTATCTGAATACCGGTTAATTGGGTCTCCTTTACCACTTCCCCGCGAGGGGATTGAAACTTCTTTGCTTTAGGTTTAGTAGGTTTCACAGGGCGGGCAATTGTCTCCTTTACCACTTCCCCGCGAGGGGATTGAAACGTTGGGGTCGAGATACAACAAACTTACACCAGTGGTCTCCTTTACCACTTCCCCGCGAGGGGATTGAAACTTGAGCTGTGCAGTAGTTGGAACTACTTTTCGCTGAGGTCTCCTTTACCACTTCCCCGCGAGGGGATTGAAACTTCTTCAGCACTCACCAAATTTTCAGGGGTCTCCTTTACCACTTCCCCGCGAGGGGATTGAAACTTTATGGGTATCACTTCATCTACCCTGCCGAAACGACCAGTCTCCTTTACCACTTCCCCGCGAGGGGATTGAAACCACCCGCAACGATCGCAGGTAGGTTGTGCTATGCCATAGGATGTCTCCTTTACCACTTCCCCGCGAGGGGATTGAAACTTTTTGTCTGGAGAGTTGAAAGCTTCCACAAGTGTGTCTCCTTTACCACTTCCCCGCGAGGGGATTGAAACCTAGAGCTATCTCGGCAAACTCTAGATTATAAAACTGTCTCCTTTACCACTTCCCCGCGAGGGGATTGAAACTTTCTGATAATGTTGGGTGTTGAGCTACTACAACATTTTGTCTCCTTTACCACTTCCCCGCGAGGGGATTGAAACTTTCGTTTCCGCTGTTTCCATTGCTGCATTCTTAACCTTGGTCTCCTTTACCACTTCCCCGCGAGGGGATTGAAACTTTTGTAGTCCGAGCCTGTAGCCCAATATTTTTGTCTCCTTTACCACTTCCCCGCGAGGGGATTGAAACGTTTTTGCCCCAAAGAGGTAGTGGTCCAGTATTTTGTGGTCTCCTTTACCACTTCCCCGCGAGGGGATTGAAACTGTAGCACCCTCTAGTTTCAACCGTTTCTTTTTCTCTTGCTGGTCTCCTTTACCACTTCCCCGCGAGGGGATTGAAACTTCTTTCATGCTTTCCATTTATTTCGTGTTTTTGGAGAAGTCTCCTTTACCACTTCCCCGCGAGGGGATTGAAACAGTAGAAGAAATCGGCTCTCCTTTTAGAGGGTCAATGTCTCCTTTACCACTTCCCCGCGAGGGGATTGAAACTCCTGGGGTCTCCCCAAGGAGTAGCTTGGGGGTCTCCTTTACCACTTCCCCGCGAGGGGATTGAAACCCTTATAAACCAAATCTTGACCTTTAAATAACTCAGTCTCCTTTACCACTTCCCCGCGAGGGGATTGAAACAAAAATGAAAACGTCGTTGCCTAAACCTCCGTTGAGGTCTCCTTTACCACTTCCCCGCGAGGGGATTGAAACTACATCTGCTGGAAATTTTTCCATTTCTTTGCAACGCCAGAATTTATGCACTCCGACGAAAGAAACCGGGTTTTTTACGGAATCTGTGGACTACAACCACATATTTTCGTAAAAAAACCCGGTTTCACCGGCCCCTACTTAGCTTCTTTACCACTTCCCCAAGAGGGGATTGATATCAAATCCCGTGGCAGGGGAATTAATCTTACCCACAGTCAGGAGACGCCAGTACCTTTCGTCGTGTCAACTTAAGGTAAAGCCCATAGTCCGTCAGGGGTTTCAACAAGAGCCTCAAAGTGAAAGTCCTCGCTTCAGAGGACTAATGAGTTCTTCAGTCCTCTTTGAGAGGACTTTAGCTATGAGACAGGGAATTCATTCCCTGGCGGAGTGCCGGGTGGGAGGAGTGGCGGCAGCGCCTTTGGTGGTGTCAACTTAAGGTAAAACCGATAGTCCGTCAGGGGTTGAAACCCCTGCCTCAAAGTGAAAGTCCTCGCTTCAGAGGACTAATGAGTTCTTCAGTCCTCTTCGAGAGGACTTTAGCTATGAGACAGGGAATTCATTCCCTGGCGGACTGGCGGAGTGTCGGGTGGGAGGACTCGCGGACTAAAAGCTGAAGTTGACACCACCAAAGGCAGTGCCGTTTCCCTACTCAAACCATTACCCCCAATTGCATTTGCCTTCTTCCTTCTGCCATACAAAAAAAACCCGGCCTCTCAAAGAAACCGGGTTTTTTGTCAATCAGACGCTTTCTTGTGATGCAGCCTAATCCCTAAAAAGATGTCATATATAAAACTCCAAAAGTCCTTTTTCCCTTCCAATATTCCCAAACTTTGAGGGGAACCTTTCTCATCCAACAGCGGCTTCACAGCTTCATAAGCAGGCTTGTAATTGTACCAAGGAATAGAAGGCCACAAGTGATGGATCAGATGATAATTCTGCCCCAAAATCAAGATATTTAGAATAGGACTAGGATATACTCTGGCATTTTTCCAACGATCGCGATCGTGAAACGGACGGTGCGGCAAATAATCAAAAAATAACCCCAACGCCAACCCCACCACCAAAGCCGGAGAAAACCAAAAATTCAGGACGTAATCTAAATGGCCGTATTGAATCGAGATATACACGATCGCAATCACAAACAAACGGCTGAGAAACCATTCCAATAATTCGTATTTCCGCCACAGTTTGCGCTTAAAAAAGAAAATCTCGTGGTAAAAAAACCTCGCAGCAATCAACCACAAAGGCCCGCCGGTCGAAACATAATGGTCTGGATCGTTATCTGGGTCATTAACGTGGGCGTGATGCTGCATATGTACCCGCGTAAACACCGGGAAAGCAAAACCCAACATCAGCGCGCTACCGTGTCCCAAAATAGCATTGATCGTGCGATCGCGATGGGCTGCATTATGAGACGCATCGTGAATCACAGTTCCGGCCATGTGCAACGCCAGCACGTTCAGTGAAAAACAGCACCACTGCGGCCACCCCCAACACCAGAAACCCAAGTTAGAAATCACGATAATCGCTACTGCACTCAAAAACAGCAGCAGTGTCGGATTGAAGTCACCGGGAGGACTCAGAAACTCTTTCGGCACTGTCAGCGGCCGTCCTGCCTCCGACATCTTTGTTAGCACTCCATAATATTTCACACTTGCGTAGTATAAGATACAAGCCTCTAAATAGTAAACTTTTGTGAAATAACTGTATCTAATCTCGATCGCCCGTCGTCTGCATATAAATCAGAGTTTGTTGCTTGGCAAGCTTACCGATGTTACATTCGCACAACGCTCTTGGGAAACCAACAAAAATGAATGGGTATATCTGTATATTTGTCAAGGCCTAAATCTAAAGTTATTTTGAAGAAAAGCCGATCGAACAGAAAAGATTACCGATCGGTAAAAAGTCAGATATTCTATATATTGTTCAATACCTGCTTTTTTGACGACTATCAAAATTTTTAAGACTTGAGACTAGCGTCATTGCTTGTAGTGCAAAGATGAAACGTTAGCCGAAATTTAAACAAGAAATCCACCTGCCTCCCCAGAACACCGCTGATGCAATTGCCAAAAGCCCTACGCCGGACTAAAATCGTCGCCACCATTGGCCCAGCAACTTCGGACCCACAAGTGCTGCGCCAGCTTATAGAAGCCGGTGCCACAACTTTGCGACTCAACTTTTCCCACGGAACAGAAGAAGACCACCAGCGCAGCATTCGCTTAATCCGGCAAACATCCTTTGAACTCAACCAGCCGGTAGCCATCCTCCAAGACCTCCAAGGCCCGAAAATTCGTTTAGGGCGCTTTGAGACAGGCTCTATAGTTGTCAAAAACGGCGATCCTTTCATTCTCACCAGCCGCCAAGTTCCCGGCACAGAGCTCATTTCTTCCGTCACCTACGACCCCCTAGCAGACGAAGTTCCAGAGGGCTCAGTGATTCTGCTTGACGACGGGAAAGTGGAAATGCTGGTGGAAAAAGTAGACCGCGCGGCGCGGGAATTGTACTGTCGCGTCGTAGTCGGCGGGCCGCTTTCCAACAACAAAGGCGTGAATTTTCCGGGAGTTTACCTGTCAATTAAAGCGCTGACTGATAAAGACCGCAAAGATTTAATGTTCGGCCTCGACCAAGGTGTCGATTGGGTGGCCCTGAGCTTTGTGCGGAATCCCCAAGATGTGCTCGAAATTAAAGAGCTCATTGCCAGTGCGGGCAAGCAAGTACCGGTGATTGCTAAGATCGAAAAGCACGAGGCGATCGAACAAATGGAGGAAATTCTCACCCTTTGCAACGGCGTGATGGTCGCCCGTGGCGATTTGGGAGTGGAACTACCCGCCGAAGACGTGCCGATTTTGCAAAAGCGCCTGATTGCTACCTCCAACCGCCTGGGTATTCCGGTAATTACCGCTACCCAGATGCTCGACAGCATGGTCAACAATCCCCGTCCCACCCGCGCCGAGATTTCCGACGTGGCCAACGCGATTCTCGATGGAACTGATGCAGTCATGCTCTCGAATGAAACTGCTGTCGGCAAGTTCCCCGTCGAAGCGGTGGCGACGATGGCGAGAATTGCGGTGCGGATGGAGAGGGAAGGAATAAAGCGGAATATTAGGAATGTAGAAGATATTGGTCGATCGATCCCCAACGGTATCAGCCAAGCAGTCAGCCAAATCTCCGAACAGTTGAACGCCGCGGCCATCATGACGCTGACCAAAACCGGCGCCACAGCCCGCAATGTCTCGAAGTTCCGACCGAAAACTCCGATTTTGGCAGTTACTCCTCACGTAGACGTAGCCCGACAACTGCAATTAGTATGGGGAGTAAAACCCTTGCTGGTGCTGGATTTACCCTCGACAGGCCAGACATTTCACTCTGCCATGACAGTCGCCCAGGAAAAAGAGTTAGTGTCCGACGGAGATTTAGTGGTGATGACCGCCGGTACTCTGCAAGGAGTTGCCGGATCGACGGATTTGATCAAAGTTGAAGTAGTGACAGCAGTTTTAGGCAAAGGCACCGGTGTCGGTTTGGGATCGGTGAGTGGCCTAGCCAGGGTTGCTCGCACTGCTGCGGATGTAGGCAATTTCCACCCTGGAGAAATTTTGGTAGTGGAACACACAAGCGTCGCTTTTGTGGAGATGATTCGGAAAGCCGCAGGTGTGGTGACGGAGGAGGACAGTTTGACTTCTCACGCCGCGATTATCGGTTTGCGCTTGGGCGTGCCGGTGATGGTGGGCGTAAAGAATGCCACGCGCGTAATTCGGGACGGAACTATGCTGACGCTGGATATGCAGCGGGGTTTAGTTTATTCCGGGGCCAGAGGCGGCTCAACTGACACGGAAGTGACCGTTTAACTGTTGGTGAGCTAGGAGTTGTGGAATTTTGAATTAAATTCTACAACTCCTTGCTTTTATCGCTATAGTTGTGCTATAATTCAAAATTGTCTGTGCCGATGTAGCTCAGGGGTAGAGTATTCGATTCGTAATCGAACGGTCGTGGGTTCAAATCCCACCATCGGCTTTGGGTTTCAGCGATTTTTGTCTATGACATGTCTATGATTGTGGCAAATCTGTAGCAAAACGCAGTTTAACTGCTCAAAAATGCTCTGGGCAAAGTAGCCGAGAGCATTTTTATTTGCCCTAAATCCTTGTGTGGTGGAGATTTTGAATTTTTTTAATCATATCGTTTCCGGTTGCATCGGTATTGTTCAAATGTCCAAACAGTCAGTTGTCATATCAATTCCGGTTGTATCGGAATGGTGAAACCGCTCTTGACACAGAGGATACAGAGAAAGGGAAGAGAGAGATGAATACAGGACGATGCCAACGGATTTGATATCCTATCGTTTCCGGTTGCATTGGAATAATAAAATCGAGCCAACATTTAACACTCAACAATTCAGTTTTTCGACCCCTCCTTCTACAGTCAACAGTCAACAGTCAACAGTCAACAGTCAACAGTCAACAGTCAACAGTTAACAGTCAACAGTTAACAGTTAACTGTCAACAGAGGACTTGCATTCCTGACTAGAAACCTGACATCGTATTAGTTCGGGGGCCGGGGGAGGCGAAAACTCAGGGGACTGAGGATTTGATTGAGAGTTCGCAGTTGTTCCGCAGTACCCAAACAAATCAGCGTATCTCCTCCTTCGATCGCAGTTTCTCCAGTAGGCCCGACAATCAAAGTCCCGCCAGCGCGCCGCACCGCTAAAACCAAGGCCCCCGATTGCGATCGCAACTTGGCATTTCTCAAAGTTTGCCCTACGTAGACACAACTATTGGGATCGACCAGAAATTCTTCCATGTAAAAAGAACTGTCGGTGCCCGTCAAAACACCGTCTAAAAAATCCATAACTTGAGGTCGCAAAGCCGCCGCAGCCATGCGTTTTCCCCCGGTAATGTAGGGGGATACTACGGCATCGGCGCCGCCCCGCTGCAACTTCTTTACCGCTTCTTCTGTGGTGGCGCGGGCGATCGCCCGTACCTTCGGATTCAGAGTTTTCGCTGACAGGACAGTGTATAAATTCTCGGCATCTGAAGGCAAAGCTGCTACTATGCAAATTGCGCGATCGATCCCCACACTCAGCAAAATTTCGTCCAAAGTCGCGTCTCCTTGGACAGCCGTGTACCCCAGTGCCAAAGCTGCCTCAACCGACTGCACCGCCGAATCTATCACCACAAAAGAGATATATTCGGCCTGAAATTCCAAGGCAATTTGGCGGCCAGTGCGCCCAAAACCGCAGAGAATGTAATGCCCGATCAAAGAATCTACCAATCGTCGCTGCTGCCTAATTCTTGCTCCTTCTTGAAAATATCCTTCAATCAGCGCTTCTGTAAAGCGGTTGACGATGAAACCAATCACAATCACGCCCATCAAAATCAGCCATATGGTAAACATTCGCCCGCGTTGACCGAGGGGCTGAAGTTCACCGTAGCCGACAGTTGCTAAGGTAATTACTGTCATGTAAGCGGCATCTAGCAAAGACCATCTTTCCACTTGCCAATACCAGAGAGTACCCGTGCAAAAAATGCCGCCAAGGGCGAGGACTCCGTTTCTTAAGTCTTTTTGCAGGCGCTGGTACTTTTGTTCTAAAGTTGAATACACCGATCGGGCTGACCTATTACCTATTAGCTGCTACCAATTTTAACGATATCAGCCCTAGACGCAGAGGATCTCAAAAAGCCTGTTTTTGCCTAGATACTTTGCTGCAAAACTTAAGATTTTGAATTTTAACCAGGTTTTTTTTGCGTGAGTCCCAACTCAGTTCCAATCCCGTCGCAGAGGTGGCGATTGTTTGGATTGGCGATCGGATTTGTCTGAAAATAATTGCGGGCTCCATCGCAACCCTGCATCAACAAATCGTCTAGATTAAAATTCCACAGCATCACCGTACCGTCAGCACTAGCACTAGCGATCGCCTTGCCGTCTGGACTAAAACTCGCACTCCAAACAGCATCCTTATTACCTTTTAAAGTTTTGAGCAATGTACCGTCAATGTTCCACAGCCTCACCATTTTGTCTGTGCTTGCAGATAGCAACATTTGACTGTCGGGACTAAAGCTGATATTTGTCACTCCACTTGTATGCTTGAAAATACTTAGCGGTGTGCCGTCTTTGCTCCAAATTCTCGCAGTTCCCCCAGCACTTGCAGTCGCCAGCATTGCTCCGTCTGGACTGAAAGCTACACTCATTATTTTATCACTTTCAATCTGTAAAGTTCTGAGCAATTTGATATCGGTGCTTGCTTCAATTGACTGCTGTTTTTGCAACTTTTCCACAATCTTTCTCAAACTCCAAAGTTTAACAGTGCCATCAGTAGCAGCCGCAGCAATTATCTGGCCGTCTGGGCTAAAACTCGTGCTGGTTATCCAACCTCGCTCCACTTTTAAACTTAACAATTTTTCACCGTTTATTTTCCAGAGTTTAACTGTTCCATCGGCACTTGCTGAAGCAATGATTTTACCATCTGGACTAAAAGAAACGCTTGTTATTTGACTGCGGTGTCCTTTTAAATCATGAATCAATTTGCCATCTCTTTGCCAAATTTTGAGAGTTTGGTCGTCGCTTGCAGAGACAATTATCTGACCGCTAGGACTGAAAATTGCCCTGATAATTTTATCAGTATGCCCGGTCAATGTTGCTTGCAAAGTTCCATTATTTTGCCAAAGTTTGATATAATTATCATCGGTAGCAGTCACAATTGTTTGACTGTCGGGACTGAAACTCGCGAAAGCAAGGGTACTGGCTTGAGTCTGCAAGCGGCGGCGTTCCCGAAAGTTGTAAACTGCCTGTTCGAGGGCGATCGCCACTCGCATCTGAATATCTGAACTCACTCCGAGCGATCGTTTCATTTCTGTAACAGCTCTGATGCTTTCTAGCAGAGCTTCGTCTTTTTTATCCGCAGCAAATAGCGTTTCTGATAGCAAACTGAGAGTGAGAATTTTGTGGTTTCTTTCTTCGATGGACGGTTTTACCCAAAAATTTACTATCAGGATTGATATTAATATGACTGCGGCTCCTGTAACTGTTTGCACTCTCAGTTGTTGCTCGCGCCAAAGTTTAGCTGCAATCACTTTTTTCTGCTTTTGTGCCTCGCTTAGTTCCTCTAGTAACTTTTTTTCGCGGCGCAGTTGTTCAATTTCAGCTTGAGTTTGTTTTTCGCGATCGCGCAATTTGGCAAATTCCGCTTCTTGACTTGCACCTAAAAATTGATAATCTTGGGTGTTCAAGCTTTTATTTGCCGCCCACTGTCGGGCATCTTCCAGTGCTTGACCGCGCAACAAGCGAGATTCGTCTTGACAATTTGTAGCTATCCATGCTGTTAGGGATTCAGCATAGGGGCGCAAGTCGCCAAGTGCTTTTTCTACCCAGTTATGGCTGAATATAGCTGCGTAAATGCGGTTGGATACGGTTAATTTCCCCGCTCGTTTTACTACTAATCCGCTCAGCCGCAATTCTGTTTGTTCGGGAGTATCATCCGCCCAGATTCCCTCTACCAGGGCGGGCACGGGGGCACCGCCCCTACAATCGGGGGGTTCTGAAGGTTGCTGATTTCCACTCAGTTGCTGTTCGGTTTGTTCGGGAGTATCATCGGCGCAGATCCCCCCTGCCCCCCTTAACAAGGGTAATTCTGGCATTTTCTCCCCCCTTATTAAGGGCAGAGCTGTTTCATTCTCAGAAAAACCAGGGTTTTGTAGGGGCGGTGCCCCCGTGCCCGCCCAGCCCATAGACGAGCGGGTCGGGGTTTCAGATATCGGGGCAACCACGGGGGGATTGCCCCTACAAGAGAATGAAACAGCCCCCCTTATTAAGGGGGGTTGGGGGGGATCGCAGGGTGGCAATATTTTTTGATATAGTCCTAATAACCTACTGGCGCGGTGCGGACTTCTGAGAAGGCGATCGCGAATTGTTTTGATGTGTACCGGTTCATCGGATGATTCCCAATTATCAATAATATGAGATTGCACTATCTCGCTAATTAATAATTGATTTGGAGTAAAATTTTCAGTTTTGCTTTCATCCGTTGAATCTGATATAATAGAAGCGGACGCTAAGCTTTTTACATGGTGCAAAATCAGCTTGCAAAGCTTTTGAGTCAAAAATGGCTGCCCTCCCGTCCAGTCCAAAATCTCTTTTAAAACTTCTTGAGGATTCTCTACTTTTCCCTCAAATCCCTTTGCTAAAGGCAGAGCTTCCTGTAAGTTAAAACCGTGCAATTCAATAGGTAAGCCGATATTAAAGGGGGTGCGAGTTGCATCGCTAATTAAATCCGATGGCGTAGCTACTCCCAGCAAAGCAAATGTAATGCGCTGGTATTCTGAATTGTGAGCGCGTTTATTGTAGCAACATCTAATTAATGCAAAAAAATCGTCTAGCGGTTCTTGGAAACTCAGGACGCTATCAATTTCATCAATAAAAATGACCAGGTTTTGAGAAATTTTGACCAGCAGCAATTCTTCAATTAACTCTCCTAAGCGCTGCACCGGCGACATCAACTCTCTCTCCCGCCACCAAGCCATAAACTCGACGGGGTTAAACAGGTTGAAGCTGCACAAGAGTTTGTAAGCGACGCCGCCGTACCACTTATCTAGAGAGACTTGCTGGTTTCCAATGTCCGAAAGGTCGATCGTAGCACAGGCAATGCCATCAGCCGAGAGCTTTTGTACAGTTCGCACCAGCAAACTGGATTTGCCCATTTGTCGGGAATTGAGCACGTAACAAAACTCTCCAGCTTTGAGGGCTTGATAAAGTTCTGAGTCAGCTTGTCGCACTACATAAGTAGGTGCATTTTGCGGGAGACTGCCGCCGATTTGATATTGGTAATCGACTGTCATGATCTAGCCTATAATTAAATTATTTTGTCACTTCTGTTGTGCCTTGACCGCAAATAAGCTTGCCATTTTGATAAGTTGGTTCCGCTGGTTCAATTGTACCGGGAGAATCTGATTGGCACAATATGGATATTGTTATTATTTCATCTTTAACAACATTTGGAAGAACTTCTTTCTCATGAACTACAAAGACACCGCCGACACAGCTTTTCAAGTCTTTTTTCTTGGATAACCCATAATTAAATGCTGTTTTTTTAGTAGCGATCACTGAATATTTGCAGTTGGCGGTTTCTGTTTTGATGCCCATTTCTAAAGCATTAACAGAAGTGGCAAAAGCACCTTTTTCGGCAAAGTGAGCGTGCTGAACTCTGTTCATTGACCTTACATACTGTTTTGGTTCCACTTGCTTTGCCTTCCCAGCCTGACGCAGAAATGATGGCCGCTCGATCGCAACAATTATTCCAAATAACATCAAAAGCAATAAGCATCCGTAACCTTTATATGCAATACTATTTGACTTATAATATTGTTGACTCATGGTATTGTATCCTCTCTGTTTGTAGTAAGGACTTTAGTCCTTAAAAAGTGAATTAAAGGGCGATTTTAACTCGTAATCGGCTGTGATTATCCGCCCTAGAGTTAGATTATTTGGTCACTTCTGTTGTGCCTTTACCGCAAATCAGCTTGCCATTTTGATAAGTTGGTTCTGCTGGTTTAATTGTACCGGGAGAATCAGCTCCGCACAATATGGATATTGTGTTTGTTTTATTTTTACCAAGAACTACAAAGACACCGCCAACATAATTTTTAAGAGATTTATCCTTACATAATGCATAATTAAACACTGCTTTTTTAGTCGTGTGGGCTGAATATTTAAAGTGGGATGTCTCGGTCTCGGCTTTTAAACCAATTTCTAAAGCATCAAGAGAAGTGGTAAAAGTGCTTTTTTTGGCAAAATAGGCTTGCTGACCTTTGTTAATTGAGCCAATATACGCTTTAGCTTCAGAATTCTTTGCCTGGTGAGCCTTCCGACTGAACTCGCCATACTTCATATCCATAAAATTAGAAATCCAGATTAAAGACATCGAAATAGTCGGTGCAATCAACATGAAAACTAGAAGGTTTTTACAACCACTTAATCCGGGCTTCTTTGATTTATAATTTTGTGTTTTCATGGTATTATCTCCTGAGTATTTGTAGTAATAATTTGAGTTCTAGACATCTCAATTGAATGCAGGGCTGTTTCATTCTCAGAAAAACCAGGGTTTTGTAGGGGCGGTGCCCCCGTGCCCGCCCAGCCCATAGACGAGGGCGATTCCCTACGGGATAGCTTCGCCGCGCGTGGGGGCATTGCCCCTACAGGGGTTTCAGATATCGGGGCAACCACGGGGGGATTGCCCCTACAAGAGAATGAAACAGCCCTGCAATTGAATGTCGATTTGATATTGGTAATCGACTGTCATTATCTTCCTTCTAGTTAGATTATCTGGTCACTTGTGTTGTGTCTTTACCGCAAGCAATTTTACCATTTTGATAAATTGGTTCTGCTGGTTTAATTGTACCGGAAAAATCAGCTTGGCACAATATGGATGTTGTGGTTATTTCCTCTTGAGCAGCATTTGGCTCAACTTCTTTAGCAGGAATTACAAAGACACCACCGACATAGCTTTTAAGGTCTTTTTGCTTTGAAGATCCATAATTAAATGTTGCTTTTTTTGTGGTCACAAGGGAATATTTGTAATTTTCTGTCTCGGTTTTAATGCCAATTCCTAAAGCCTTAACAGAAGTGCTAAAAACACTTTTTTCTGCCAAATAGGCTTGCTGACCTTTGTTGATTGATCTAACATAGTCTCTGGCTTCCGCTTGCTTTATGTTCCTAACCTTCTTCAGAAATGATGGTCTAACCAGCAAAACAAATACTCCAATCATGATTAAAAGCACTAAGCATCCACCAACATTCGATGCAAGGCTAGCTGATTTAGAATGTTGTTGACTCATAGTTTTGTATCCTCCCTGTTTGTAGTAAAGACTTTAGTCCGGTAAATCTCAACTGAAAGCCGATTTGATATTAGTAATCGACTGTCATTATATTGCGTAGAGTTAGATTATTTAGTCACTTGTCTTGTGCCTTGACCACAATCAATTTTACCCTTTTCATAGGTGGGTTCCGCTGGTTTAATTGTACCGGGAGAATCAGCTTGGCAGAATATGGATATTGTTGTTATTCCATCTTTAGCAGCATTGGGTTCAACTTTTTTAACAGGAACTCGAAAGACACCGCCGACATAACTCTTAAGTTGTAGTTGCTTGGAGACTCCATAATTAAAAGCAGTTTGCTTTGTGGCGCGAAGTGAATACTTGTAATTTGTTGTCTCCGTTTTTATCCCAAGTTCCAAAGCATTAACAGAAGTAGAAAAAACACTTTTTTCGGCAAAATATGCTTGCTGAGCTTTGTTCATTGAGCTAACATACTGTTTTGCTTCTGACTGCTTGCTTCTATTGGTATTATTTAGATAAAATGGCAGAGCTATCCCATTCAATACTCCAATACCGGCTATAAGTAATAAGCATCCACAACCGCGACAAGCTGCATTGCGAACTATTGATTCTTGATTGTTAGTCATGGTGTTGTCTCCTTAAATGGTATATACAATGCGAATTAAAGTCGGCGAGGCAGAGCCTCTGGAACTGCGTTACCAGGAAGAGCCTGGTAACGAGGAAAACGAGGAAATACTAATCTCTAAGCTCGCAGCTTTTGTACTTCTTTCCGGTCAATGGATGTGGGCTGAACGACTTTACTGCCGATCGCAAAATCGCGCAATTCCACCCTCGTAAACTTCACACCCCAAGGATCTGTCGTTGTATCCAACTCTTCCACTAAAGCATTATTAATCTCATGTCGAGCCGTGTAGAGTTCCTCGACAGATAATTTAGCAAGGTGAGTCCGAATTGAAAGAATCAGCATATTTAACATCGCTTCCTTGAGATTCTGCACCTTGTAGGACGCTTTTTCTAAGTCAATGATTCGCCAGTACACAATAAAATCAACGGTGACGGCAACCCGATCGCGCGTTGTGCATTCTTGCGGTGACAGCCTTAAAATTTGCTCGCGCAGAGTTTGTTTATAGGCGACTTGCTCGACAAAGGGAATCAAAAAGGTTATACCCGGTTCGAGTTTTTTTCGATCGTACTTTCCGAAAATTTCCACTAACGCCTCATCTCCTTGACGGACAATTTTTACGCTGCTGGCTAAGGATACTCCGGTGATGGCAAGCAATACCGTCAAAAAATAGTGATACATAGTGAATCTCCTGGTAAATAGTTGACAGTTGATAGTTGACAGTTGACAGTTGATGGTGATTTCTTAGTCCGCGAAGGCGGACTTTGTTTGTGTAGAAGCGATTTCAATCGCCGAGTCATAAAAGAGCTGAGATTTAGCTGTTGATGTGAATTAATCTGTCAGGTACAACAATCAGCGTGTTTCCTTCGCGGCGCAAAACATAAACTTTTTGTCTGGGTGCGATCGCCCCTTGGGAATCTTCATTGCGGGCTTTCCACGAAGCCCCTTCATAAATCACCATTCCGGTTTCTCCGGGGAAAATTTCGGAGATTGTTGTCGCTTCCGTTGCTTCGGGAATGACAAACTTTTTGCGAACAATAAAAATTGGTCTAATCCAGATGCTCAGCGCGAGAGCTATCCCCATCCAGTAGAAGATTTGCCAGTCAAAATCTTCATACATTATGTTCGCCCAACTAAATTGAAATGCTACCGAACCTCTCCACAAAATAAATGATTCAATTACAGCCGAAGCTCCCATCATTAGCAGGTAAAATCTGTATTTTTGGGGCTGAGTTTTGATGATTAATAGCTCCATCGCACTAAGCACAACTCCGAGCAGCAACCAGAATAGGGGCGGGGTGAAGGCGAAACCTGGTTGATTAGTGGCTGAGGCCAGCGACCAAATTAGGATAGAATACACAATGCTTTTACCTCGTTTTGATGGGATTCAACCTTGTTATTTCTAATCTAATCAGGTGGCTATTTGAGTTGGCGACTGAGTTATTTGAAAATTCATCGACTTTTCATCGACTTTTCATCGACTTTAGGGGCGGTTGGCATTTATGATGGTTTCAGTGTTTTGATTGTGATAAGCAATGCCACGATCGCTAAGGGTGCGCGAAGAGTGCATTCGCGCAGTTAAATCCTGTCTCCTGAGAAATGGCTTCCCCAGTCAGAAAATCCTGGCTGAGGATTTAGGGATGGCCCAATCTACTGTCAGCCATTTTCTGAATGGCAAACCTGTGGATTATGCCAATTTCATCGAAATTTGTCGCGGATTGGGGCAGGAATGGCGCGATATAGCCGATTTTGAGGCGAATTCAGAGCCAGAGGAGGTAGTGCTGGTGAGGGCAAAAGTGGCGATCCTCTTCGAGGGCTTAGCCAACGTCCGATCGACCTCACACAAAACCCTTGCTCAGCAGTTACACCAAGCTTTGAGTGCGGGAGGCCACGAGGTCTTTTTTATTAACAACAGCAGCGACTCAGGCTCATATTTAAAGCGTTGCGATTATTTGCTGTTGCTGATTTCCGAAGAATCGGCCGCGAGCGAAATGATATTGGAACAAGTGCAGCTAGCCAAGGAATTGCACAATCTAACTGCTCATAAACCCGCAATTTTACCGATTTTAGTTGAATTAAATACACCGCTTTCTTTTGATTTACTGAGCTATTTAGCAGGAATTCAGCCCTGGCTGTGGCGCGGTGTTGGCGACTCATTTAAGTTAATATCACAAATTTTAACCATTATCAAAGAAGGTCGCACATCGTTAACTGCCGATCATGAATTGGCTGTAGAATGGCAAGTAATTACTAGCACCAAACAGTCAATAAGTCAACCCCTGCCAGCCGCGCCGCCAGAATTGCCGGGAGGACAAGTTGAACTCACTTCTTGTTTTTATATCGATCGCCCTCCGATCGAATCCCGCTGTTACGAGACGATCGCCCAACCGGGAGCCCTGATCCGCATAAAAGCACCCAGACAAATGGGCAAAACTTCCTTGATGGCGAGGATTTTGCATCACGCAGAAGCGCAAGGTTCTCGCACGGTAGCGCTCAGTTTTCAGCTAGCAAATCGGAAAATATTCGCTAATTCAGATACATTTTTGCAGTGGTTTTGTGCTAGCATCGGTCAAGAGTTAGGAATGCTGGAGCAGTTGCCCAAGTGTTGGGAATTAGCCGATTTGATTGGCAGCAATCAGTGCTGCAAGGCTTATTTTGAACAGTATTTGCTGTCTGAATCCTCAAAACCTCTGACGTTAGGCTTGGATGAGAGCGATCGCCTGTTTGAATCACCGGAAATTGCTGATGATTTTTTTGGCTTATTGCGAGCTTTGCACGAAGAAGCAAAACGGCGAGATATTTGGAAAAAGTTTCGTTTGATTGTGGTGCATTCCACAGAAGTTTATATCCCGCTGGATGTGAATAAATCTCCTTTTAATGTGGGTTTACCGATTGAATTACCTGAGTTTAATTCGCAGCAAGTGCAAGATTTGGCTAAACGGCACGGCTTGAATTGGAGTGGGAATGAAGTTGCAGAATTGATGGGGTTAGTGGGCGGAAATCCTTATTTAGTGCGGCTAGGAATGTATCATATTTCGCGTCAAGATGTGACTTTAGATCGGTTAGTGAAAGAATCTGCAACTGAAGCGGGAATTTACAGCGATCATTTGCGGCGCCATTTATGGAATTTAGAGAAATATTCGGAATTAATGGAGGCGATGAGAGAAATTGTTAGTGTTTCCCAGCCAGTTAGATTGAGGTCAGAATTGGGGTTTAAGTTAAATAGTATGGGGTTGGTGAAATTGGATGGAAATCATTGCATTCCGAGATGTCGGTTGTATCAGGAGTATTTTGGCGATCGGCTATAAGCCCAGAGAAACCGGGTTTCTGAGGAAAAATCTCAGGTTGATTGCCAAGTCTTGGCCAGAAACCCGGTTTCTAACCCTGGGATAACTCCAGAGAAACCGGGTTTCTGAGGAAAAATCTCAGGTTGATTGCCAAGTCTTGGCCAGAAACCCGGTTTCTGTCACAGGTGTGTGTTGCGTAAGTCCCAGAAAAGTCGATGAGAAGTCGATGAGAACTCACTCAACTTCTCAAATAGGCACGTGATTTAATAAAAATAGAGTAGAAGCAAGGCGCAGTAGGTGAGGTTTGCAAGCCCCACCGCACTCAATGGACTGGATGAAAACGACGCTAAAAATAACTTGCTTGTTTTTCTTGGCATCGACTGTTCGATTAGGCGATATTAGACAAGCTACGCCTGCACTCGCTGTTTGACTCTATAGCAATCCTAAATGATTCAGATAAATTTGTAGGGGTAGTGCTACCCCTACTCCCCGTGCCTACCCCCTATCTATAGGGCAACCACGGGGGGATTGCCCCTACAATAATTATGAGAATGATTTAGGATTGCTATAGAATCCCCATGTGTTTACGCTGGGGAGTATGTCAATCACTTGAAAACTACTCTGCTAACACATTTTGACAACTACCATGCAGCTTAAAAAAAATCCTCAACTCGATGCACTCAACAAACAAGCAGTATCGAGAACAACCATGCAGCTTAAGACAAACCCTCAACTCGATGCACTCGATAAAAAAGCGGAATATTCAGAAAAAAATATTCTCCCTGACAAAAAACGTAAATCATGGGTAGGAATCTTACTGAGGATCACTTTTATTTACTTTCCTCTGGGCAGCATAATAGTTGGTGCGATCGCCCTCCCTTCTTTTGTCGGTTGTGGTGGCAAGGCGAAGCAATCAGAAGGTAAACAATATGTTAGCTCAATGAACAAAGGTCAACAAGCAATATACGTCGAGGATGGCGCATTTTCCAATTCCGTTAATGCCCTAGGCCTCGGCATTAAAACTCAGACAACAAACTATAACTATTCAACCATATCTACCAAAAATGCTGCGTTTAGTTATGGTGTAGCCCGCAGCAATAATCTTCGTAGCTATGTCGGGGCTGTCTTTTTAGTACCTGTTTCCCAAGCAGCTAACAAAGGGAAGACTACTGTCTCCATTCTGTGTGGAGCAAATTCTCCTGGAAATACCCAACCGTCTGCTCCTATCCTTCAGAATGGTAATCCTGTCTGCGCTGCTGGTAGTAGCGACGTGCTTAAGTAAATATCGACATTAATGATAATCTCATGTTACCTGAAATTGTCAAAGGCTTCATCATCTTAGCTTGCATCTTCATTCCCCTCGAAAGAATCTTTTCCTTGCACAAGCAAAAGATATTTCGTTTCGGATGGGAAACCGATGCCACATATTTTTTTACAGGTCACTTTATTGGTAGATTAGGCGCTATTGTTGTGACTGTAATTTTGTCGCTGATGACTAATTTACTCAACCCGGAATTGCAAAGCAAAGTAGCCTCTCAACCTGTATGGTTGCAGTTGGCAGAAGCAGTTATCGTTTCCGATATGGCATATTATATCGCTCATAGACTACTGCATGAAGTACCCTGGCTTTGGCAATTCCATGCAGTCCATCACAGCATTGAACATATGGATTGGTTAGCAGCAGTGCGGGTGCATCCCTGCGAGCAACTCTTTACTCAGATTTGCAAAATTATGCCTCTTTACTGGTTGGGATTTACCAAGGAGAGTTTGGTGGTTTATGCTCTTTATTCGGCGGCGATCGCTTTCTTAATTCATTCTAATATTAAATTAAAATTTGGCATCCTAAAATGGTTCGTAGCCACCCCACAATTTCATCACTGGCATCACAGTAAAATTCCCGGAATAAACAACAAAAACTTTGCTGTTCAGTTGCCACTGTTAGATTTGCTATTTGGCACTATCTATATGCCAGCCAAAAAAATGCCTCATCAATATGGAATCTGTGATTCTATACCTGCTGGATATGTCGGACAAATGTTCTATCCATTTTCAAGGATGATTAAAAATGCTAGATAAAAATGCAAAACCAGGTATTAATCGCTATTCTCGCTTTTTGCTGGCAATTATGGGTTTGGGCTTGACGAGTGTTGCTTCTGTGGGTGCAGTTGCCCTATTTCATCACATGGATATCCTAACTTTTATCGCCAGTTTAAATACGAAACAAGTAACTGTTGCCCAATTGCAGCAGAATAAGTTAAAACCAGTGATTTTGATCGATGTGCGATCGCCCGAAGAATACGCGGAAGATCGCATCGGTGAAAGTCCCCTTGTTCCCATAATTGATATTGAGATGGGGTTCGGTGTCAAGCAGATTCAATCCATTGTCAAAGCTAGGGTTAAATCCGATCGACCTCAGCCGATAATTGTACTTTATTGTGCCAGAGGAGGGCGATCGGTTAAAGCATACAAACAGTTGGAAAAACTCGCTCGGTATTCCCAAGAAGCTGCGGGAAATGAGACTAATAAGATTAAGGATATTAGCCTGAATGTTGTTGTCCTTTCAGGAGGTATCAAAGCGTGGCGGCAAGCAGTGCCGGCTCCAAAAGATGCCCAGATATTAGCTCCAATTACTTTGGGGAGTTTGATAAAGTCTCCGTCAGTCACCCTGCTTTCGGAATGAATCGGGGCAGTTGTGACCAAATTGATTTCTATAAAATCTCTATCAATGGAAGGGTGTATGCGGCTGACAGATTCGCTATCTTGAAAGTAATTAGCCAGAATCCTCAGCAATCTGCAACGGTTGGCTGTTTGGGCAGGCAGCACAATAATCAAAGTCATAACATAAGTTGATTCCATGCAAAACACGGCAGATTTACTCCCCAAAATAGACTCGCCGAGTCTTCCCAAAAAGCAACCGGCACCCCCAAATTACGAAGCAGCCGATCGCCAATTTGTCAATTTGCTAGAAGTCGAGGATTTAGACAAGACGGTGGCGACAAAACCGTTACTTGTCAGCGATTTTGAAAGCGCGATCGCCTTTGCAATTCAAGCAGCTTACCAACAGGAACCGGGCGATGAGGCCGCTCACCGCTTCTTGCAGCGCATACTTTACCGTATCAACCGCCTCAACTTGTTTTGGTACGACGATTTGCGCCGCTACAATAACGAACGATCGCACTATTTGCGTTCCGTGCGCGATCGCATTGAGGAACCTTGGCAGCAGTGGGAAATCGCGCAAATCGACGTTGCAGCGCTGCAAAAATTGCCGGATGTCAAGCAAGCCCTGCGCGATCGCGCGGCCGCCGATGTCGATCCTCCTTTGAACGAGAGCGATCGCTATTTGCGGGAACAGATGACTGAAGAGGGATACAAACACCTACTGGCGATCGCCTCCTTCGACGGTTTAGTGGAAGCCAGCCGTGTTTCTCGCATCATCGGCGGTGCCGGCAACGAAATTCAGTGTACCCTTACGCGAGTGCTGATCGAAGAATACGGTGGCGGTCGCCTCCCCCGCAAGCATTCGACCTTTTTTGCTCAAATGCTGGCTGAATTCGATATGAGTACGGAACCGGAAGCGTACTTCGATTTAGTGCCTTGGGAAGTGCTCGCAAGCATTAATCACAACTTTCTGCTGACGGAACGCAAGCGCCATTTTCTGCGCTACAACGGCGGACTAACTTATTTTGAGGTGGCGGGGCCTGTCGCTTACCGCAATTATCTAGCCGCCGCCCAGCGTCTGGGCCTCTCGCAGGCTGCGATGGGTTATTGGGAACTGCACATCAAAGAAGATGAGCGTCACGGCCGCTGGATGTTGGATGAAGTGGCGATCCCGCTGGTTGACAGATACCCGCAGGAGGCGTGGGAGCTGGTGTTGGGGTACGATCAGGAGAAGTCGATCGGCGATCGGGCTGGGGCTGCTGTAGTGCGATCGATCCAAGCTGCAGAACGGAATTAACAGCTATATCCTAGGGTGGGTCAGAGACTGATGCACCCTATATCTTGCACCGTTCTCAATAAGCCTTTTAGGAACAGGCTTTTCGGCCTGTTCCACAAGAAATACACTCTTTGTGGAACAGGCATCTTGCCTGTTGCTGACCATAGTGGAACAGGCCGAAAAGCCTGTTGCTGACAATGGTAGAACAGGCATCTTGCCTGTTGCTGACAATGGTAGAACAGGCATCTTGCCTGTTGCTGACGTTCTCAATAAGCCTTTTAGGAACAGGCTTTTCGGCCTGTTCCACAAGAAATACACTCTTTGTGGAACAGGCCGAAAAGCCTGTTGCTGACAATGGTAG